>JBGQBV010000038.1:0-7900 GCA_041494985.1 Minisyncoccia bacterium | reverse complement strand
GCGGCAAAGAATATAAATGACACATGCGGAGTTAGCAATGAGGGAAAGTGTTTGACACCAACATTATCACTGTTTTGTCCAAGTGGATGGGGGGATGGTGTGGATGATTCGGCGGATCCTTGCGTTAATAACGCCAACGGCTATGCTAACCTTAAATGTTGTATTCAAGATGCGACGGATGGCGGGGCATGCGGCGCAAATAATGCGGGAAAATGTTCCAGTTGCAACGGTTCCTTGACTAAGGTCAGTGGCGGAAGAAACTGCCCAACGAATGAATGGTGCTGCACAGGGGATGATACCGCGCCATGTAATGGGAAAAATGATGGCGATGTCTGCACATTTTCACCGGCTGGTTTAGGAAGCGGTGCTTGTAGTAATCATATATGTAAAGCAGCAGCTCCTGCATCAAGTTCCAGCAGTGGAGGGGCTGGCGGAGCTACTTCAAAATGTGCCAGTATGGGTGGATCATGCTATGCCTCAATAGGTGAATGCTCGGGAAAACAGGCGATAACCGGAGACAACAATGACTGTTCGGGCGCGCAATTTTGCTGCGCGGCAGCGGCAGCGCCCGTAGTTAATTTCACCAACCCTTTGCAGTTTACGACGGTGGAGGGGCTATTGGGCGGGATCCTGTCAGCGGTTCAAAAAATAATCGTGACCTTGGCGCTGGTGTTCATCGTGGTCGGCGCCATGATGATCCTGACTTCGGCCGGCAGTCCTGATATGGTGGAGAAGGGCAAGAAAGCGATCACCATGGCCCTGGTCGGCTTGGCGATTGGCATCGCGGCGCCATCGATCCTGAAAGAGCTGTCCGGCGTGTTGGGCTGGGGTGCCGGGTCGGCGATCGCCGCACCGACGTTGACGCAGATCGCCTTGAACGTACTCAATTTCCTGCTGGGGATCGCCGGCATCATCGCGCTCATCATGATGGTCATCGGCGCCACGATGTATCTGACCTCGGCTGGGGATGAGGACCGGATCGACAGCGGCAAGAAAATATTCAAGTTTTCCCTTATCGGAATCACGCTGGCCATGGCATCCATGGTCCTGGTGCAGCAGATCGCCAAGTTTTTCATGTAACAAAAACAAATTCACCCTGTTAAATAATTTTTAAATTTTTACTAAAATTTAAAAATTAAGATTTGATGCTATAATCAATAACAGGATGAATAATTAGCAAAAATAATAATAAAAATAAAATTGTTTCTCGAAAAGAGACTCAAATCTTATTTAACAGGGTAAATGCTGATCAATGTTCCACAATATATCGACGTTGAGGACAAGATCGCCGGGCCGCTGACAGCCAAGCAGTTGGGTTGGATTGTCGGCTTGGGCATCATCCTGCTCGTGCTTTGGAACATGCTTCCGAAGCCGGTGTTTTTTATCCTGGGATTACCGCTGAGCGTCCTGTTCGTCGCCCTGGCTTTCTATAAGCCGTATGGGCAGCCGCTGGGCAGTTTCGTGATATTCGGAATCATGTATTTTTTCCGCCCGAAAGTGTATTTCTGGAAAAGGACTCCGCAAAGAAATGTCCAAGCCGCCCCGAAAGTCCAAGCGACGGAAAAATATCTACCGGAAAAACGGCTCACCTCGCAGTCATTGAAGGATCTGGCGCAACTTTTGGACAGTGAAGGCATGGACCACAGCGAAGGCATTGAAAAAATATTGAAACAAGTTCCGGTCAAAAAATAATACAAAGAAAAATCCTATGGAATCATTGCATTCGAAAAAAAATACGAGCGGCGGCACGGCGGCGCAAAGCACCCAGAAATACGTGGATGTGGAGGAGGTCCGCGACGGCGCCATCATCCTCAAGGACGGATCCCTCCGGGCGGTTTTGCTGGTTTCTTCGATAAATTTCGACCTGAAGGCGACCGAAGAGCAGGATTCCATCGTGAGTCAATATCAGAATTTCCTGAACTCCCTGGATTTCCCGATCCAAATCATAGTGAGCTCGCGCAAACTGAACATCACTCCGTATCTGGATTATCTCAAGAAAAAAGAAACGGAGCTGACCAATGAGCTGCTCAGCCTGCAGCTGGCCGAATACCGCAATTTCATCAAGAATCTGACGGATGTTTCGAACATCATGTCGAAGTTTTTCTACGTAGTGGTGCCTTTTCATCCGGTGGAGAACACTAAAAGCGGCCTGGTCGACAGGCTGTTCGGGGTCGGCGGATCACAGATGTCCATCGCCCGCCGCCGGGAACTGTTCGATACCTACAAGAACCAGCTCTGGCAGCGGTTGGACCACATCAGTGCGGGACTGGGCGGCACCGGCGTGAAAGTGACGCCGCTCAAAACCGAAGAATTGATCGAGCTCCTCTATAATTCATATAATCCGTCGACGCACAACAACACTATAATCAAGGATATCGATAAAGTTGAGTTGAGATAAAAATATGTTCGGAATAAACAAAAACAAAACACCAAAACCAGCGGTCCCGACGAATGCTGTCTTGCAGAGCGAGGCGCTCTATCAGCGCGGAGTCGCGACTATCAAGGACCTGATCGCCCCGTCGGCGATGAAGATCTCTTCAAACAGCCTGCAGATCGGCGAGACGTGCGCACGGACGCTGTTCGTGGTCGCTTATCCCCGGTTCCTCCACACCAACTGGTTCTCACCGATCATCAACATCGATTTTTCCATGGACACTTCGATGTTCATCCATCCGATCGACACGGCGGAAATCCTGAAAACACTGCGCAAAAGTTCGACGCAGGTCCAGTCACAGATCCATATCGAGGAGCAAGGCGGCAAAATCCGCGATCCGATCCTGGAAACGGCTTTGCAGGACATCGAGGATCTGCGCGACCGGCTGCAACAGGGGACGGAAAAGTTTTTCCGCTTTGGTCTCTACATGACTTTGTATGGCAAGGACATGGAAGAAGTCGACAAGATCAACCGGCAGATCGAATCGATCCTGGAAGCGCAGATGGTCTATGTCAAACCGGCGGTGCTGAAAGTCGAACAGGGATTTTCCTCGACGCTGCCGCTGGCCAATGACGAGCTGGATGTCGCCAACAATCTCAACACTTCGCCGCTGTCCACCACGTTTCCATTCGTGTCTTCCGACCTGTCTTCGAACGAAGGGATCCTCTATGGCATCAACCGGCACAACAACAGCCTGATCCTTTTCGACCGGTTCAAGATGGAAAACGCCAACATGGTCGTGTTCGCCAAGTCCGGCGGCGGCAAAAGCTATACCGTGAAGCTCGAAATCTTCCGCTCATTGATGGTCGGCACGAATGTCATCGTCATCGATCCGGAAAACGAATACAAATATCTGTGCGAGACGGTCGGCGGGACTTTCATCAAGCTCTCGCTCAATTCGCCGTATCATCTGAATCCGTTCGATCTGCCGCAAGTCGGCGAGGATGAGGATCCAGAAGACGTCCTCAGGAGCAACATCTCCAGCATCATCGGACTGCTGCATCTTATGCTCGGCAACGTCACGCCGGAAGAGGACTCCATTTTGGATATCGCGATCCGCGAGACGTATGCGATGCGCGACATCACACCGCAAGCCAATTTCAAGGCGCTGACCGCCAGTTCCTTCCCGACGATGTCGGACCTCTATGCGGTGGTCAGGAATTCGGAAGGCGGCGAATCGATTGCGAAAAGATTGGAGAAGTATACGGAAGGCATTTTTGCCGGGGTGCTCAATCATACGACGAACGTCCAGATAAACAATCAGATGGTGGTGTTCAATATCCGCGATCTGGAAGAGCAGCTGCGTCCGATCGCGATGTATACGGTCTTGCAGTTCATCTGGAACGAGATGCGTTCCTCGCTGAAAAAGCGGATCGTGGTCGTCGATGAGGCGTGGGTGATGATGCAGAACGACGACGCGGCATCTTTCTTGTTCGGGATCGCGAAACGCTGCCGGAAATATTACACGGGTCTTACGACCATCACGCAGGACATCGCCGACTTCATGACCTCGCGCTACGGCAAGCCGATCGTGACCAACTCGTCGCTGCAGCTGTTGCTGCGCCAATCGCCGGCGGCCATCGATACGATTTCAGACACCTTTTTCCTGACAGATCAGGAAAAATTCCTGCTTTTGGAAAGCAATGTGGGCGAAGGCATCCTGTTTGCGGGAGCGAAACACGTGGCCATCAAGGTCATCGCTTCCTATGCTGAAGACCAGATCATCACTTCTGATCCGCGCCAGCTGGTGGAAATCGAGCAGGCCAAAAAGGAATTTGATGAGGAAGAAGGGGCGTAGAAGTAGCTTTTTAGGCATTAGCTCCTTAGCTTTTTAGAAAATGCAAGATACACAAATATTGTTGCTAGGTTTTGATTATTGAAAACCATCAAGTTATGGAAAATATCGCGCCTGATTATAATAAACACAGAGAGGCTCTGGATGCCGCCAGGATGCGGGACATGAATCGGCAGCAGGCCGTAAAAGGGCAGGACAGAAATCGGCATCAAGCTCCGATAAGGCAGGACAGAAATCGGCAAAGTCCGCATGGTGCTGCGAATACCGCCAGAAATCTTGCATCCGCGGCCACGCCGACGGGTGCGCTTTCTTTGTTGAAACAAATCGATTTTTTGGGCGATATCCCATACGCCGCCGCTCTCGGCGCCGCCATTTTGAAAGACCTGTTGGATCTGGTTTTCATAGGATCTCTTCCGGGGCTAGGTACGGTCATCACTGCGCTTTGTTCCATTTTCATCTTCATGATGATGATTTTAGTGGGGGCGGGCGGCAAGAAAAAGGCGGTCAACGGGCTGCTGAAGCGCAGCGGACTCCTGATGGTCGGAACGATAGTGGAATTTGTGCCAGGGGTGGATTTTTTTCCGGCAGAAACAGTGACTGTCGCGGCTATCTATGTGCTGACCCTGCTGGAACGGAAAAATGCGCAGAATTGAAACTGAAGTGCCGGTTTTGATAAATTGAAAATTATCAAATATGTCTTCGAAAATATATTCAGCGGCTACGGTCGGACTGGATGGCGAAATCGTGGAAGTCGAAGTCGATGTGCTGAGCGCGGGGCTGCATAATTTTTCCATTGTCGGATTGCCGGACACGGCCATCAAGGAATCCCGCGATCGCGTGAGCAGCGCCATCAAGAACAGCGGCTTCAAGCCGCCGCACCAATGCGGCCGGATCACGGTCAATCTGGCGCCGGCCGATCTGCCGAAAGCCAGTCCGATTTATGACCTGCCGATCGCGGTGGGATTTCTGCTGGCGACCAAACAGCTGCAATTCGATTTCAACGGCAAGATGGTGGTCGGGGAATTGTCGCTGGACGGGCGCGTGCGTCCGATTCAGGGAATCTTGCCGATTGCGCTGCTGGCGAAAGAAAAAGGCTTTCGGGAGCTCTACGTGCCGGCGGAAAACGCTTCGGAAGCGAGCGTGGTCAAGGGTATAAACATCATTCCCGTGGACACCTTGTATACCTTGGCGGATCATTTTTCCGGCAACCGGCTCATTGCCTATTTCCCGGAGATTTCCGGGGACATGCTGTTTTTGCCCGCTGAATATCAGATAGATATGGCGCACATCAAGGGCCAGCAGCATGCGAAACGCGCTTTGGAAATCGCGGCGGCCGGCGGACACAATGTGATTTTGAACGGCCCGCCGGGATCGGGGAAAACTTTGCTGGCCAAGGCGATGCCGACGATTTTGCCGCAGCTGACCCTTTCCGAATCGCTGGAAATCACCAAGATCTTTTCCGTCGCGGGCAAGCTGCACAAGGGGCAATCCTTGGTGGCTGTGCGGCCATATCGCTGTCCCCATCACAGCGCCAGCAGCGTTTCCCTGATCGGCGGCGGCAGCTATCCCAGACCGGGAGAAATAAGTTTGGCGCACCGCGGCGTATTATTTTTGGACGAGTTCGCCGAATTTCCCAAGAGCGTGCTGGAAAATTTGCGGCAGCCGCTCGAAGATGGTACGATAACGATTTCACGGGCCAAGGGATCGCTCCATTTTCCGGCGCGATTCATCCTGGTGGCGGCCATGAACCCGTGCTTTTGCGGCAACGCCACTGATCCGGAAAAGATATGCACCTGCACTCCGGCCCAGATCGTCAGATATCAGCAGAAAATCTCCGGACCGATCATGGACCGCATCGATCTGCACATCGAAGTGCCGCGGCTGAGCTTTGACAAGCTGCAGGAGGGATCAAATGAGGAAAAAAGCGCCGAAATCCGAACCAGGGTGGAAGGCGCCCGGAAAGTGCAGGCACAAAGGTTTGCCGCATTGCCGATCATTTCCAACAGTGAAATGTCTTCCGATCAGATCCGTTCTTTTTGTCCGTTGGATGACCAGTGCAAACAGCTGCTTCGCAGCGCCGTTTCCGCCATGAAGCTGAGCGCCCGCGCCTATCACCGCATCATCAAGATCGCGCGCACGATCGCTGATCTCTCCGGCAGCGAAGCGATTCTGCCCGCTCATATCGCTGAAGCGATCCAGTACAGGTTTAAGACTGAATAAATTTGTGATAAAAAAAGCAAAAAAATTGTTAATAATTATTCCGGCGCTATGGGGAATAATTTTTTTGGTAAATAATGCGTCGCATGTCAGCGCGGCTTCTTTTGATGTACAGCAGAAAAGGATTTTTTTGACGGACAACAAGGTCGCCTTCGAGGTTTTTTCCAATGCGGCATCCGTCCAGGATTTTTTGGCCGAGCAGAAAATCGTTTTGGGCCAGAACGACGTCGTGTTTCCGGACAAAGGCGAAAAAATATATGCCAACACGCACGTGATCATCTGGCGCGCGAAAAAGATAACAGTCAAGGAAGGCGGAAGCGTAAAACAGTTTTACGCGGTGGGCAGCACAGTAGAACAAGCGCTCTGGGAAAATAAGGATATAAATTTTGCCGATGACGACATCACCAATCCGGCGCGTCAGACATTCGTGAAAGACGGGATGACAATTGCCGTGACCCATGTCCTGATCAAGGAAGAAGTGCGGCAGTCGGACATCGCCTATAAGACGATTTCCAATCCCGATGCCTCGCTGAATTGGCGAGTGCAGAAAGTCACGCAGCCGGGAGAGAAAGGCCTAAGGGAAGTGAAATACAGAGTCGTCTATTACGACGGCAAGGAAATCTCGCGCAAAGTTTTGGAAAACAACGTCGTGAAAAATCCGGCGAATGAGATCGTGATGCAAGGAACCGATGTGAAAACCGGGAAAATACACACCGGCATATCCAGCTGGTATGCCCAGCCGAATCATCTGAAAGTCGCATATCCTTCGCCGACGGGGTTCTATGCCGCCAACTACTGGCTTCCGAAGGGAACCTATGTTAAAGTGACGAACCAGGCCAACGGAAAATCGCTCATTGCCAGGATAAATGATGCCGGTCCGTTCGTCGGTGGACGCATCATCGATCTGGACAAGATCGCCTTCGCGACAATCGCCTCGTTGGGCGCCGGCGTGATTGATGTTAAGATGGAAGAAATCACAAATTAGCTTTTAGCTGCATTAGCTGTTAGCTTTTAGAAAAATACATATGATTAATTCATGCAAAGACTTAATTGTTTGGCAAAAGTCAGCAGAATTATCGGTATTTGTTTATGATTTGACAAAAAGATTTCCAAAAGAAGAGTTGTTCGGTCTTTCATCGCAGATGAGACGGTCCGCAGTTTCCATTGCATCTAATATTGCCGAAGGAAGATATAGAGGAACAAGAAAAGATTTCGTTCAGTTTTTACGAATAGCGTTTGGATCTGGGGCAGAGCTAGAAACACAAATTTTTATAGCAAAACAAATTTATTCTGGACAAAATTTTGATTATATTAAAATCGAGAGTTTACTAACGGAAGTTATGAAAATGTTAAACGCAATGATTAAAAGTATTAATCCTAAAAGCTAATGAAGCTAGAGAAGCTAAAACCTAAAAAGAGTCTAGGGCAGAATTTTTTGAAAGACGCTGCGGTTT
>JBGQBV010000037.1:0-7905 GCA_041494985.1 Minisyncoccia bacterium | reverse complement strand
GTGTGCGCCTTCCTGCTGGCTTGGTTTTTCGCTTTGCTGATCCCTGAATTTCTGGCCAATGAAGGCAACCCGCACGCTTTGCGTTCCATCGGGACGTTGCCGGTCGTTATGATCATCGCGGCAATCCCTCTGATGTGGCTGATCAACAAATATCAGTCATTTGGACATTCGTTCAGGATTTTCATCGTTTCCATGCTGGTTTTCACTTTTGTCTTCATCGGCATCGCCGACCCGGTCAAATATTTCGTCTTTTTTGCCAACAGCCCGCAACAGCACCAGTCTTTTGAAGCCAATCTGAAGGAAGTTTCCAACTATATCCGCACCTTGCCGGCGGCCGAAGAAAAATACATCGTCACCGGCAGCATGCAGCGCCTGACCATCGAATATCTCAACCCGACGCTGCCCAACACCTTCTATAAATACCCAGGCGAAGCCGATTCGATCGCCCCGAGCGATGCCAACAATTTTGTCATCATCTTCACTGATTCCGACTGGACCACAATCAACGCGCAGCGGGACCGCTTCCCAAATATTTCCTTCGAGCAGCACAGCAACTCGTTCGGCGACACTTTTTATACATTAAAATATTAATAATAAAAATAACCAAACATCAAGAAACAAGAAACAAACAAATTACAAATTTCAATAATCAAACATTTATAATTTAGAATTTTATTATTGAAAGTTATTTGGTTATTGCATCTTGTATCTTGGTTATTAAATTAAGTTATGGAAACCTTCCTCAAAAAAAACTACAAGCTGGTCATTGTGGCCATCATGGCGTTTTTTGCCGTCGTTTCAGTGCTCAATGCCAAAAACGACAGCGCCATCTTCGATGAAGTCGCGCACATTCCGGCCGGCTACAGTTATCTGACTCAGCATGACACGCGTCTCAATCCGGAACACCCGCCGCTGATCAAGGACCTGGCGGCATTTCCGCTTTTATTCATGCATCTAAAATTCGACACTTCGCAGGCATTCTGGACCGGTGATCTGCCAAACATGTGGGACGAAGGACAATGGGCGGCCGGCCACCACCTGCTCTACGAAGCCGGCAACAATCCCGACCAGATCATCTTCTGGTCAAGATTGCCGATCATCCTGCTTTCCATCATCTTGGGACTTTTCCTGTTCAAGTGGGGCAAGGAGCTGGCCGGAACTTCCGCCGGGCTCTTCGCTTTGGCCCTGTACGCCTTCGATCCGAACATCCTGGGACACAACCATTTTGTGACCACTGATCTGGGCATAGCGGCTTTCCTCACTTTCTCTTTCTATTATTTTCTCAAATTCATCAAACATCCGACGCCGAAAAATATCATCCTCGGCGGCATATTCATGGGCCTGCTTCTGGTCACCAAATTCTCATCGATCGTCGCCCTGCCCGTTTTCGTCGTAACATTAGTCATCTATTCCCTGGTGAAAAATAATCCAGAAGGCGAAAATAATTGGAAAACACGCTTGGCGAACCTAGGCAACTACCTGCTCAAGAGCCTCCTGGCTTTCGCCGTCGCTATTGTAGTGATCTGGATCGTATACAAAGTGAACGATTTCAAGATGCCACAAGAGACATTTTCCAAAACCATCGACTTTTTCTTTTCAGCCAGTGATTCTAATGCCAAAGCGTCGATAACCAACAATCTGCTGCATACGCTAAATAATCATGACCTGACCCGGCCGTTAGCGGGATATTTGTTCGGCCCGGCTTGGACTTTCAAGCGGGTCAGCGGCGGCAATGGCGCATATTTCCTGGGCCAGGTCGGCAACGGCTTCAGAAATTATTTCCCGGTCGTGTTTTCCATCAAGGAAACGCTGCCTTTGCTTTTTCTGGCTCTTTTTTCACTCGGCTACGCGCTCAAGCAGACGTTCTCCGGTTTTTCTTTTTCCAGCCTCCGGGGCCGCTTTGCCAATTTCCTGCGCAAATCAGTCGTCGAATACACGATGCTCGGTTTCATCGTCCTCTATGCATATGTGAGCATCAGTGGCGGACTGAACATCGGTTTCAGACATCTCTTTCCTATCCTGCCATTCGCCTATCTGCTTGTCTCCAAAAAAGTCTTTGATTTCATCCGGAGCAGCCATGCGGTGTCGCAGCAGACCTTGCGCATCGTCTCGGTTCTGCTGCTGGCCTGGATCGTCGCAATCCCGATCGTCAACTATCCAAGCTACACATCCTATTTCAACGAAAGCATCGGCGGCTCGTCCAACGGCTACAAATATGTCACGGATTCCAACACCGACTGGGGACAGGATCTGAACCGCTTGAAGACCTATGTGGACCAGCATCCGGAAATCGACAAGATCCGCGTGGATTATTTCGGCGGCGGGAATCCGAAGATGGTGCTCGGCGACAAGTATGTCCAGTGGTGGGACAGCATGCGTCCGGTCCAGCTGGGTTGGTACGCGATTTCCACCAATTTCCTCGAGGGCAGCATCTACGACGTCGCCCACAAGACGCCGCAGGACAACTACGCTTGGACCTTGGAATACAAACCCGTGACCATGATCGGCGATTCGATCCTCATCTATCACGTCACCAAGGCTCCGATAGTGCAATAACGAGTTTCAAAAAAACATCTCCCTAGTGAGATGTTTTTTATATCACACATTTCGTCACACTTTTCTTTTTAAAAAGAAAAGTGGACAGAAAAGAAAATCGCACACGGATGAAGTTCTGGGGCAAATCCTAAGCTGGCTTGCTGAAATTTCTGCTCCACTTCGCTGCGTTTAAGAAATTTCTTGACGCTCACGCGCTTGGATTTGCTTACGAACTTCATAGTGTGCCTGGGGGGATGCGGAATGCATTCCAGTCCGCACTAGAAATGCGCCGATACAAATCTGCGGCGAAATGAGCGTGAAGAAATCCCTCCGCGGTAATCCGCTAGAGATTTTAGCGAATGAGCCAGCAGTTTGTCGCCCGCATTTCTCCGTGCGGGAGTTTTCTTTCCTCCACCTTTCTTTTGCGGAAAAAGAAAGGTGGAAAATAATTATCAGTATAAAAAATACGCGCACCGAGAAGCATAGGCTTTCAAAGAAACAGCTAACGATTATTCGCTATTTCTTTGGCTTTTTTCAAAAAGTCTAAATCTCTTGCATTTATTTCTTGTCCGTATTTATCTTCAGTTTTGGAACTTTCAAATAATCTTACCGCTTCACCAAAAGAAACCCATCTTAGTTTGAAATCATTACTCTGTTCCCACTCATCGAATTTTGTTTCGCCCTTGTTGATCAGTTTTGCCAGAAAACAAACGGAGTGATGAATGATATCAGCTCCGGGCTTGGGATCTGCAAATTCATGCTCGCCGATTTTCTGCAAGATTTCCACAGCACACCCGCTTTCTTCCAATGCTTCCCTTCTGGCGGCTTGCTCGGCTGTTTCATTCTCTTCTATCCCTCCGCCGGGAATCTTGTAGTATTCTCCATTCCGGACATCTATAATCGGGACATTTTCATCAGCATCAAAAAACACGACTCTGGCAGCTTTTTTTATTTTGTTTTGTCCATTCATAATCAAATCTAATTCTTGAATTTATAGAAGACGCGGCCTTCGCTGCGCAGGTCGATGTAGTCGATGTCCGATTGCTTGTTTTGCGGGATTTCCTTTTTCAAAACGATGTCCAGCGTCCGCACCGCCGCTTCCAGCGGGAACTGCGTGGAAAAATAGAGCTGCATCCCCCCGGTGGTCTTCACGTCGATTTCGTCCGCCATATTCGACGGCGTGCTATAAGTTTCATCATCAACCGCCTGCCCCACGCTGCCCAGGACGTCCTTGAGGCCAAGAACATACTGCTCATAGGAAACATCCAAGACTTTTTCTCCGATGGCCACTTCCCGTGCGCTCAGGTCCGTGATCTTGATCAGATGGTTCTGCATCATTTCCGGAGAATTGAAATCCGCAGAGTTATAGGCCGCACCGTTTTCATCGATCAGGTAGCAATTTTCCCCAGCGCACCAGACCAACAGCGCCTTGCGTTCACTGACAGTTATGGAGACGGCGTCGGGAAATTTTTTCGTCACGCTCACCGTGCGGATTTTTTTGAAATCGTTTTCCAAGAGTTGGGTGACTTTTTCTTGCGAAACGAGCAGAAAGTTATTTTTCGGAATAAGCTTGAAGAAATTGCCACCAAGGGACGCCTCGAATGTTTTCCGGATGTCCTGGCTGCTGAGCTCGTTGTTTCCGGAAACGCTGATGTTGACGATCTGCAGATAGGAAGAGAAGAACAGCACATAGAAGGACACGGCGACGAAAGCGACGCAAAGGAAATAGAACGCGATCCGGGAAACTGTCCTGGACGCCGCACTCGTTTTGGCAGACGGATTGAATTTGCAGTGATCGCCAGTGCAATTTTTTATGTATTTTTTGTTTGATATCTCCACCATATGGCCTTTGCGTTTTATCGGGCTTATTTCAGATCCATGAAAAGCGTTTCCAGAACCAGACGGCTGCTGGCGTTGGTGCGCTTCAATGTTTCCATGCTTTTTTGGATCTTTTCCATCTGGGCATAGCTGTTCTGGCGTCGGACGTCATCGAGCGTAAGCGCTTTTTTTCTCATTTCCCAAATCCAGACATTGAGCTTCTCCAGCGTCGCGGGCGTGTCTTTGGAAAATTCTTCCGCCAGCGCGAACCGATCGCTGAGCGAACCGCCCATGACTTTGTCCAGCTGAAGCGCAGCTTCGGACCGAAAAACCCGCTCGCCCTCGTCCTGGCTCAAAATATGCGCCAATCCGGGCCTGCCAGTTGAAAGGGATACGATGTCCGGGGAAAAAAATGTCTGCATTTCACCGTCGCCGGCCAAAGCGAAATTGACCGTTTGGCAGCGCGACTGCACCGTCGGCAGGATGCGGTCGGCTTCGTGCGTCACCAGGATGATCATGGTTGTCCGATTGGGCTCTTCCAGAATCTTGAGCAGCGCATTTTGCGCCGCCACGTTCAGCTTGTGCGCGCCATCGACGATCAGGATCTTGTATTTTCCGTGATATGGAAACAGGCTCAGGCTTTGTTTGGCGTCCCGGATCGATTCGATCGAGATGTCGCGCTGCTTGGAAACGCCGTTTTTTTCCACCGTCTCTGGTTCAACCACGATCAGGTCCAGCAGAGCGTCTTTGTCAAAATTGTCCGTTTCCAAACCAAGCTCTTTTCCACCAATCGCGCTCAGCGCGAACATTTTTGCCAGCGTGAATTTCCCGACATGTGCGGGTCCGGAAAAAATGTAAGCATGATTTAACATTCCACGTTCAAGTGATTTTTGAAGAGATGCTATTGTTTTATGATTACCGATGAAATCCATTTTTATATAATTTCTAATTATTCTAATTGCTCTAATTTTTAAATAAAACCCAACTTCCAATGCCTAACTTTTATTTATTGGTTTTTGGTTATTGTTTAGATCAATTAGAAATTAGGTTAATTAGGTCAATTTTTATCCATTATTTTATCAACATACGCTTGAAATTCTCTCTCAAATCTTTCTCTTGAAAATTCTTCTCCGCGCCGCTTGATTTTTTCCTTGTCATATTTTTCTTTATTGAGCATAAAACGTCGGATTCCATCAGCCAAGACTTCCGGTGTCGGTGCATCAAAAAATTCACCCGTGACGCCTTCTTGGACAGTTTCAAGCGCGCCGCCTTTCCTATACGCGATTACAGGCACGCCGCAAATCATCGCTTCCACCGGCGCAATGCCAAAATCATCTTCCACTGGAAAAATAAAACCGATGGCGCTGCGATAATATTGCGCCGTAACCTCATCGTTTTGCCAACCCAAGATCCGAACATTTGGCTGGGCGATTTTGCGCAGATATTTTTCCTGCCGGCCCTGCCCGATCACCACCAGCGGCAAGCCAAGCTTATTGAAAGCCTCCACTACGACATCGACTTTCTTGTAAGCAGAAAGACGGGAAACAACCAGAAAATAATTATCAGCTTCTAGCTTATAGCTGCTAGCTTCTAAATTATGTTCCGTGCTTACCGGAGGGTATATTACCGCGGATTCCCGCCGGTAATATTTTTCAATCCGCTGCTGGGTGTATTTTGAATTGGCAATCAGATGGTCTGGGCGATCAGCCGCCAGCCGATCCCAGATGCGCAGATAGTTGAAGACGATCCGGAAAAAAAATTTGAATTTTTCTTGCCGGTTTTCCTGCAGATATCTTTCGTTATAATCCCAGACGAAGCGCATCGGCGAATGGATGTAGGCGATGTGCACCGTGTTCAGCTTGGTCACGATGCCTTTGGACCACGCGCCGGAGGAAGAAATCACCAGATCATATTCGCGCAAGTCGAAGGTTTCCGGCACCACTGGAAAAAACGGCAAGAGCCACTGGTAATGTTTTTTAAGAAACTTCGGAAATTTCTGCAGATACGACGGCCGGATATCTTTGCCAGCGAACATCTCCCCCATTTTTTCTTCGTCATACAGCAACGTATAAACCGGCGCTTCCGGATACATCTCGCAAAGCACCTGCAAAACCCGCTCCGCGCCGCCGCGAGCCACCAAAAAATCGTGTATTAGAGCCACATTCATTTTTTGTCCTTGACTTTTTTCCATAGATGTGCTATCATTATACATTGGAATCAGAAATTGGTTTCAAAAATTCTAGTTCTTTAAGGAGGCAACTATGTGGGATTTTCTGGCATTACTAGCACTTATTCTCGCATTTAACGTAAGTGCCTTAATAGCAAATGCAGTGCATTTAATCTGGGTAGGAATAGCAATATTTATCGTATGCATATTGATATTCTTGCGTTTTGCTATCAAACGGGATCGCAAAGCGCGAAATCAAAAGGTTTAATGAAATCAGAAAGTTATGCTCTACACCGAACTTGTTCGAATGCGAAACACCGCATCAAAAACAGGTTCGGTTTTTATTTTGTCAAAATTTCCGCCACTTCCCTGGCGCATTTGTCCCAACTGAACCTTTTCACGTTCTCATAACCTTTTCCTATTATATCATTTTTCAAGCTTTCATTCGAGAGGATTTTTTGGATGCTTTCGGCAATGGCTTCGGCAGACATAGGATCGACCAGCAGCGCGCTACCCTGCGCCACTTCGGGAATTGAGGAATTGTTTGCGGCCACGACCGGACAACCGACGCTCTGCGCTTCCAATACCGGAATGCCAAAACCTTCGTACAAAGTCGGGAAAACGAAAACCGCGGCATTTTTCAAAAGTTCCCATTTTTCCTGTTCGCTGACAAAACCGAGCTCGATAATATCTGACACGTAGGACGAATTGGACAGATGGTCTTGAATTTTTTCATAGCCATAGCCTGGCTTGCCTGCTAAAACCAGCTTGTGCGGAATCTTGTAATTCTCTTTCAGTGTTTCAAAAGCATTGATGATGCCGACAATGTTTTTTCTTTCCTCAAGTCTTCCAATAAATAATAGGCATGGTTTGTAATTTGAAATTTGGTCATTGGAAATTTTTTGGAAATTGGAAATTGAAAATTGGAAATTATTATTGCAGCCCTCATATATGACCTGAATTTTTTTATCATCAACATTATACAAACGCGTCAGATCAATTTTAGTATTATTCGAAGCTGCAATAATAGCACTCGCCCACTGACAGGATTTCTTGATAGTGCAGCGCATATAAACTTTTTCCCAAAGAGAATAGGCTTGCGGGCAAAATTCATATTCCAAACCGTGAATTGTGACAACGGTATTTTTTGGATGAATCATTGAAACAGTGTGTGCGGGGATAAATAAGACATCCACTGGATGAAAAAGCATTTCCAATGACAATCCGATTTGCGTCCAAAAATAAGTCCAGTTTATGACTTTGATTTTCCAATTTTCAGGCAAGGCGAAATCGACTTGCTGATTTTTACGTAAATACAAAACAATCTCGTGTTCATTTGATTTGTTCACGAGATGTTTGATTGTTTGATATGAATATTCCTCGAT
>JBGQBV010000036.1:0-7990 GCA_041494985.1 Minisyncoccia bacterium | reverse complement strand
GTCAATGCGCTCCCGAGACTCGAAGCCATCGCACGCATCGTCTATTTCGCGGCGTTCAGGAGTCAAGCCCAGGACACAACTTCTGACCCTGTCGGATGGAAGCGACGCTGGTCAGTCAACCTTGACTATCTGGCCTCCTGTGCAACATCTGGAGTCAAGATGAACTCGACGGCGTTACGACAAGCTGGCGCACGCGCTACAAGGCACTTTGTGAAAGGTTCCAGAGTACGCCCCCGCCGGGTTGCTCTTGGGGAATAGTTTCGGCCCTGCTCCCTGCAGGTGACAGACATAACGGTTGAATTTAACCTTTCCTTAGAACGCCCTCCCGTCCTGAGTAGGCAACAATCTCGTTGCCACTCATTGGAGTGCGCCAAATCTCCGCAAGCACAGAGTCTCGTTTCGTGAAGCCGCCATGGTGCTCGGATACCTCCTCGGCAGAACCGCCTGCTGATCCTGATCGCTCCGTTGATTGGCACCGATACATTGCCGTCGGACGATGAAATCGGGCCGCTTCCTGATAGTCTCAATGGTAGAGCGCGGTGAGCGGAAAGCCTATGAAGAAACACCAGAAGGTCGTGAAGGATGAGTTACGCCCAGAATACGATCTTCGAACTCTGCTCAAGGGCAGCGTCCGAGGCAAGTACGCGAACCGCTTTCACGCTGGTACCAATCTCGTGCTGCTGGATCCGGACGTTCGAAAGGCGTTTCGCGATGAGAAAGCAGTGAATGACGCCTTACGCCTGGTAATCGAGCTGCGCCAAATCCAAGGTGGCCCAGCCCGTGTCGCGCGGCCTCGTGCGTCTTCCGCCCGATAGGCCGCAGCCAGGAAGTCACGGGCCCCGTCATCGCGCCATTCGCCAGCCCTTCCAACCACTTCCCGTCGCCCCCTCCGATACCACCGCCCCGCCGCGTGCGATTCCTGATACCGGAGCCCGAAAGCCGGCAAAGCAAGATCCAGGAGCCCAAACCATGATTCCCCAGCAACAAAACGAACCCAAACCGACGACCAAATCGCCCCCAAAAAATGCCCCGCAAACCCGCGCGGCTAGGCCCATCAAACTGGTAAAATAGAACTTGGGCGGCATCCGCCGCCAGTACTCATAGGAGCAACCTTTTGGCAGAGCCCCAGGACCCGACCACTCCACCGCCCGGCGGCACGCCCCCTCCCGGCGGCCAGTTACCGCTCGGCGGCGGCGACGGTGCAAAGAACCTGATCCCCATCAATATTGAAGACGAGATGCGCCGGTCGTATCTCGATTACGCCATGAGCGTGATCGTCGGCCGCGCGCTGCCCGACATCCGCGACGGGTTGAAGCCGGTCCACCGGCGCATCCTCTACGGCATGTCCGAGCTCGGGCTCCAGTTCAATCGGCCCACCCGCAAGTGCGCCAAGATCGTCGGCGAAGTGCTCGGCAAATTCCATCCGCACGGCGACGCGCCGGTGTACGACGCCCTGGTCCGCCTGGCCCAGGACTTCAACATGCGCTATCCCCTGGTGGACGGCCAGGGCAACTTCGGCTCGGTGGATGGCGACATGCCCGCGGCCATGCGGTACACCGAAGCGCGCCTGGCTAAGATTGCCGAGGAAATGCTGGCGGACATCGAGAAGGAAACTGTCGATTTCGTCCCCAACTTCGATGAGAGCGAGCAGGAACCGACCGTCCTTCCCACACGCATCCCCAACCTGCTCGTCAACGGCTCTTCCGGCATCGCCGTCGGCATGGCCACCAACATCCCGCCGCACAACCTGAAGGAAGCACTGGGGAATACAAAGGTCCACGGCATGACCGTGACCGAGGTAAAGGGGTTCGGCAGACAGAAGGGGCATACCGAGCTGTACCGGGGCGCTGAATACACGGTTGATTTCGTGCCCAATTTCGATGGCGTCCACAAGGAACCGATGGTGCTGCCCGCCAAGCTCCCGCAACTGCTGCTCAACGGCACCATGGGCATCGCCGTCGGCATGGCCACCAACATCCCGCCCCACAACCTGAACGAATTGGCCGATGCTATCAATCATTTGATCGACAATCCGGAAGCCGGCATCGATGAGCTTATGCATTTCATCAAGGGGCCCGATTTT
Organism: Minisyncoccia bacterium; assembly: GCA_041494985.1. Classification (GTDB taxonomy): domain Bacteria; phylum Patescibacteriota; class Minisyncoccia; order Moranbacterales; family GWC2-37-73; genus JBGQBV01. The sequence continues at coordinate 5,907 of JBGQBV010000036.1, read as the reverse complement.
CCGACCGGCGGCATCATGTATAACACGCCGGGCATCAAAGAAGCTTATTCGACCGGCCGCGGCAAGATCGTCACGCGCGCCAAGGCCGAAATCATCGAGACCAAATCCGGCAGTTTCAATATCGTCATCACGGAAATAACCTATCTGACCAACAAGTCCAACCTGATCATCAAGATCGCGGACCTGGTCAAGGAAGGGAAGGTCCTGGGCATCAAGGACCTGCGCGACGAATCCGACAAGGACGGCGTACGCATCGTGATCGAACTCAAAAAAGACGCTTACGCGCAGAAAGTCCTGAACAAACTCTACGATACGACCGATCTGCAGAAAAATTTCAACGTGAACATGCTGGCGCTGGTCGACGGCATCGACCCGCAGATCCTTTCGCTCAAATCGATTTTGGAACAATACATCACTCACCGCAACATCGTCGTCCGTCGCCGGACGCAATTTGACCTGAACAAGGCCAAGGATCGCGCCCATATTTTGGAAGGACTCAAGATTGCGCTGGACAACATCGACGCCGTCATAGAAACCATCAAAAAATCGCCGACCAAGGAAGAGGCGCACAAGAACTTGATGAAAAAATTCAAGCTCTCGGAAAAACAGGCGAGCGCCATTTTGGAAATGAGATTGCAGACGCTGGCCGGACTGGAACGCAAGAAAATCGAGGACGAGCTGGCGGAAAAATTGGCGCTCATCGCGCAATTGGAAGACCTGCTGGCGCACCCGAAAAAAATCCTGGCCGTGGTCAAGAACGAACTCATCGAACTCAAAGAAAAATTCGGCGACGAACGCCGCACCAAGGTCCTGAAGACCGGCATCGAGGAATTCAAACAGGAAGACCTGATCCCGAACGAGGAGGCCATCATCACCATCTCACAGGACGGCTACATCAAGCGCATGAATCCGGACGTATATAAGGTGCAAAAGAGAGGCGGCAAAGGTGTCATCGGCGCCACGACGCGGGACGGCGACGTCATTGAAAAAGTGACGAGCGTCATGGCCCACGACAACCTGATGTTTTTCACCAACACCGGCAAGGTTTTCCAGACCAAGGCCTATGAGATCCCGGAATCTTCCCGCACCTCAAAGGGCCAGGCCGTGGTCAATTTCCTGCAGCTCGCGCCGGAAGAGAAGATCACCGCCATGATCCCGTACAATAAGACTGACGGCTACAAATTCTTCTTCTTCACGACGACGGCCGGCGTGGTCAAAAAAACCAAGCTGGAAGATTTCGACAATGTCCGCCGGAGCGGTCTCATCGCCATTACCTTGGACAAGGGCGACACGCTGAACTGGGTGCAAGCCACGACCGGCACCGACGAAATCGTCATTTCCACGTCCGAAGGCCAAGCGATCCGATTCAAAGAGTCAGATGTCCGCTTCATGGGCCGCAATGCCGCTGGCGTCCGCGGCATCAAGCTCAAGAACAATGACCGAGTCATCGGCATGGATGTCGTCCTCAAGGGGCAGAAAGGCAACCAGCTTTTGGTCATCAGCGAGAACGGCTACGGCAAACGAACCGATCTTTCTTCCTATAAGATCCAGCATCGCGGCGGCTCCGGCATCAAGACCGCCAAAGTGACTGCCAAAATCGGCAAACTGGTCGGCGCCAACATCGTCAACACCGACGAAATGGAAGGCGACCTCTTCATCACTTCCGCCCAGGGACAGATCATCCGCATCCCGCTGAAAAGCATTTCCGTGCTCGGTCGCGCCACTCAAGGCGTGCGCATCATGAAACCGAATGCCGGCGACAAAGTGGCCGCCGCGGCCGTAATCTAGATCAGGCCTTGCCCAGCACTAACTTAGCACTCGTATCTCTTATATTAAGCCTGACAATAGTTTTTGTACTTCTGTAATAAAGTAAAAATGGCTGAATTTTTTGTTTTGCGCCTCTGGCGCTGTACTAAGTTAGTGCTGGGCTTGCCAAAAGGGAAATTACGTGCTATTATTGATAGGTAATAAATATATTCGAGCATACATTGGTTGTAAAACGAGTGTATTGCCGAAAAAACTGCTATGGCATTGACGCACAAGCAAAAGGAAAAAGTAACCAAAGATGTGAAGCGCCACGAAAAGGACACCGGTTCTCCGGAATACCAGGTAGCGATGTTCACGGAACGCATCAAAAAGCTGACTTCTCATCTGAAAAAGAACAAAAAGGATTTCCATTCCCGCCGCGGTCTGCTGAAAATGGTGGCCAAGAGACGCAAATTGCTGGCCTATCTGGAAAAGACCAACGAGAAAGCTTTCAAAAAAATCATCAAAGAACTTGGTTTGAAAGGATAATTGTATATAAAAGCAGGGTGACCTGCTTTTATTTTATAAAAAAACATTATGGCACAACAATTCAAAGAACAACGCGTGGGCGTGCTGGTCGACATCCAAAACCTTTATTACAGCGCCAAAGCGCTCTATGGCAAAAAGGTCAACTTCCAGAAAATCCTGGAAGAGGCGGTCGGCGAGCGGAAACTGATCCGCGCCATCGCTTATGGCATCAAGACCGTCGAAGGACAAGAAGAAAAATTCTTCGAAGCGCTCGGCAAACAAGGTTTTGAGGTCAAAACCAAAGATCTGCAGATTTTCGCGGGCGGAGCCAAAAAAGGCGATTGGGATGTCGGCATCGCCGTGGACGCTATCAAGATGTCCAAAACATTGGATTCTATAACTTTGGTTTCCGGCGACGGGGATTATATTCCGCTTGTCCAATATATACAAAGCACGACCGGTTGCCGGGTGGAAGGCATGGCTTTTGCCGGCTCAACCAGCGGCAAACTGGTGGAAGCGCTGGACAAATTCACGGATCTTTCCGAAAACAAGAAGAAATTCCTGATTTTTTCCAGAAACTAGGTTTTTATTCTTCATTATCGTTCTGTTATAAAAAGAGCGTCCTGTGACGCTCTTTTTTGTTTGTTGACAAAAAAGCTACATTAAGCCACACTGTAACCAGTTAATCAACAATTAAATTGCTTTCGTTAGTGCGTCAAAAGCACAATATTGGATTTAAAAATCTTAATTTCCAAATCCTAAATCCTAAACAATACCAAAATTCAAAATCCAAATGACAAAAGCGGTTTTGGATTTTGAAAATTCGATATTATAATTTGTTTAGAATTTAGATATTAGATATTAGAATTTGAGCCTAGTATCGTGTTTATAACGTCACTGGCCGAAGGCTAAACGTTTTCTATGGCGCAGAAGAAATGGTCCCTTCAGATCGGAGGGCGGGTTCTTGAAATCGAAACCGGGCTGTTGGCCAAACAGGCATCAGGCGCGGTGACTGTCCGCTACGGCGATACGGTTGTTTTGGCGACTGCGGTGATGAGCAAAGGCGCGTCGCGCATCAACGGATATTTTCCTTTGATGGTGGATTTTGAGGAAAGATATTATGCCGCAGGCAAAATCAAAGGTTCCCGCTTCATTAAAAGAGAGGGACGCCCGTCTGATGACGCTGTTTTGACCGGACGCGTGGTAGACCGGACGATCCGTCCGCTGTTCAACGCCCGCATGCGCAATGAAGTGCAGGTCATCATCACGGTGCTGTCAATCGACGGCGAAAATGATCCGGACACACTCGCAGTCATTGCTGCTTCGGCTGCGCTGTCTATTTCCAACATTCCTTGGAACGGACCGGTTGCCGCCGTCAGAGTCGCACAAGCCGCCAACGGCAGCTTCATTTTGAACCCGGTCAACGGGGAGCTGGCGGAAAGCAGCCTGGATTTGGTCATTTCCGGCACCAAAGACAAGATCAACATGTTGGAGGCCGCTGCCAAGGAGGTCCCGGAAGAAGAAGTTTTGAAGGCTTTCGCTTTCGGGCAGGAAGCTATCTCCAAGATCGCTACTTTCATTGAAGGCATCGCCGAGGAGGCCGGCAAAGAGAAGTCGGCGCCGGTACTGCTCAAAGGTTCTGATGAATTTGAAGCCAAGGTCAAGGAAATCATCCTGGCCGAAGGTGTAGCGGCAGCTTTGTACGACCCTAGCAAGACAGTCATTGAACAAAAAACCAAGGCGATCATGGACAAGGTCAAAGAATATATCCGAGCTAACTTTACAGAAGAGGTTTCCAAACTGGAAGAGATCGCCCAACAGGTTTTTGACGAGACTTCCGATGAAATCGTGCATCAGAACATTCTGGAAAAAGAACAGCGGCCGGATGGACGCAAACTGGATGAAATCCGCCCTATCGATTGCCAGGTCGGCGTGCTGCCGAGAACGCACGGCACCGGACTCTTCACCCGCGGCGAAACGCAAGCACTGACTGTCACAACCCTGGGCTCACCAGGCGACGAGCAAGTCATCGACACGATGGAAGTCGACATGAAGAAACGTTATATCCACCACTACAATTTCCCGCCGTATTCAGTCGGCGAAGTCAAACCGATGCGCGGCCCGGGCCGCCGGGAAGTCGGACACGGAGCTTTGGCTGAAAAAGCCTTGGTGCCGGTTTTGCCTTCCAAAGAGGACTTTCCTTACACTATTCTCTTGGTCAGTGAAATCCTGGAATCCAACGGCTCCTCCTCGATGGCTTCGACTTGCGGCTCAACCCTGTCCTTGATGGACGCCGGTGTGCCGATCAAGCGGCCTGTTTCCGGCATCGCGATGGGCATCATTGTCGGCAAGGATGACAAATTCAAGGTTCTGACCGATATCCAAGGATTGGAAGACCACTATGGCGACATGGATTTCAAGGCGGCCGGCACGGAAAAAGGCATCACGGCGCTGCAAATGGATGTGAAAGTCGACGGCATCAAGGTCAACATGCTCGAAGCTGTCCTTTTGCAATCCAAGGGCAACCGCATGGAAATCCTGGGCAAAATCCTGGCTGCTTTGCCAGAGCCGCGGAAAAATATGTCACAATACGCACCGCGCATCATCACAATGCACATCAACCCAGCCAAAATCAGGAATGTCATCGGCACCGGCGGCAAGATCATCAATGAGATCATCGATGAAACCGGCGTGCAGATCGACATCGAAGACGATGGCTCCATTTTCATCACTTCCGTAGACGAAACATCCTCTTTGAAAGCCCAGAAGTGGATCGACAACCTGACCCATGAAGTCAAACCGGGAGAAACGTTCAATGCCCGCATCACGCGGCTGATGACCTTCGGCGCTTTCGCCGAAATCCTCCCCGGACAGGAAGGACTTATCCACATCTCGGAGTTTTCCGACAGGCGCATCGAGCATATCGAGGACGTGGCCAAGGTCGGCGATACTATCCCAGTGAAGGTCAAACAGATCGACGATCAGGGCCGCATCAACCTGACCGCCAAGAACGTGACGCCGCAAGCGTAAAAAATTTCTTGGCAATCTTCCGGATTTATTGTAAAATAGAAGCACACCAGATGTGCTTCTATTTTTTGTCGCTCGGCCGACAGCCATATTGAAACATTTTTTCAAAACAAAAATATGCCAACACCCATTGATTCTTCTTCTCCCTTCACTGGCAACGCCAATGCTGTCCAGCCGGCGCCAGCAGCGCCTGAAGAATTTTTGATCCGCACCATGCAAGACGACCTGCTCGCCCTGCAAAAAAGGGGTATTCCAACCAAGGTCGCGGACACAACTAAGGTGCCGAAAAAAAAGAGTGCCGAAAAACCGGCGATTGCCGAAGCAAAAACAGCGGCGGCGGCGCCCAAAACAGCAATTGCTGTTCCTTTTGAGCCCACGCCTGCGGCATCTGTTGAAGCAAAATCGGCAGCTTCACCGGCAACGCCGCCGCAGGTAATCCGCCCGTTTGTGGAAAAAACCGCTGAACCCCAAGGAAAAAAGATCACGGAAATTCCGCTGCCGCCAAAAAATGCAGCCCAGAAAGACTCCCTCGGCTCCGGCAACGCAGCCTATAAGATCATCTTGACTGTCCTGACTGTTTTGATCATTGCCATCATCGGCATCGGC
>JBGQBV010000035.1:0-8136 GCA_041494985.1 Minisyncoccia bacterium | reverse complement strand
CTGCCGGTATGCCGGTCGATAAACAAGAGTTACGTCGCTACTTTGGTGAATTGAGTAGCAATTTGCTTTCTTTGGCAAATGAATTGGGGGTTACGCGATGACCATTACAATACAACGGCAGACTGGCGATTTGGAATGGATCGTCAAGCAAGGATTTTTCACGCGCCGATGGCATTTATATTGGGTTATGGGGCGGCAGCGGAACCAATCCCGTCATGACCCGCGCCCGCGCGTATGGATGGCGACGTTCCGCGAACTTTCGCATTTGGACACTTATATTTCTCAATTCGAAAAGCCGCTATCGAACTTGGAACGTTTGCAGGATAGCACCATTGCCTTGTTTAAAAGCGGCGGGCTTACCGAAGAAGAATTCATGTCGGAAGGAATGGTCTATTCGCTTACTCAAACGCAATGCGAAGCGATCATTGAAGATTATCGCGAAGAAACGGGGAAACACAATTGACCAATCGAATATGGGGAATGAAAATGCAAATTCATAATGTGAAATGTTGGCCGAATTTCTTTCAATCATCAAAGCGCGGTGACAAACCATTCGAACTGCGAAAGAACGATCGCAACTATCAGGTTGGCGACGAATTACATTTGCACGAATGGGACCCGCAAACGAAAGAATACAGCGGTCGCATTCTTGTTCGAACAATTGGTTATATTTTGCGTCCAGAAGATGCGGATGCTAAAGATGATCGTCCATTGCATCCTGATTACGTGATCTTGGGCCTATGACGATCGGCGGCGTCGCAACCGGGGTTGTTGTCGCTTTCTATGGGGCCGGAATGCTATCGGCGCTTGTTCTGATTTGGTTGATCTTTCGGAGGTAACAATGTTCGATTACGTTTTGCGACGCGCGAAAGCGTTGCGATCATTCAATCTTGAATTCATCGGTCAATGGAAATATGAACCGATGTTTGCGCCAATCGGGGCCGGACGCCGGATTGTTGCTGATAAAGACGTTGTGATGCTGTTTACATCCGGCGTTATTGAAATGACGCCGCAAGAAACGCGGGTCTTAGCGTTTGCGCTTTTGGATTTGGCAGCGGGACGCGAACAACATAGACATGGGGCAATCCAATGGCCGAATTAGTTTATAAGGTTATCTTTCGACCGGGACGCTACAAATACATTCGCAATCCGGTCAATGAAGCGTCATTCATGATTGGCCGCGACGATGACGGCACGACGATCGCTTTTACATTCACGGAAAATGAAGCTGCACATATCTGCATGGCGCTGAATTTGACCGACGCCTACATAACCAATCAAACCGAAGATCAAATGGATTTGCTTCGTAAGCTTGCAAAGTTAAGGACGCATTGACATGGACATTCCATTGAACCCGTTGACGGAAGATCAAGCGCGGCAAACCAAACTAATACATCAATTTGACAAAGAACGTCGATAGCACGATCGAAGCGCCATCATTGCCAACCCATGTTCCGCCAACTTGCCCGGTTTCGAGAGGGAATAGGGTATGAAGTCCAATCCCCGGATAACCGTTATAGGTTGCAACCAAACTATCCGCGCGATTAGTTGCAAATCCTGCCGTTGGCATTCTTACGGCGGACGCATCGGCGGAAATTGCAGCGGCGTCCAAGCCAATTCCAATTTCAAGGGCACCGCCCGAGTTCGCGGTTCCGATACCTGTATTGATCGCCTCAACTGCATCTTCGCTTAGTCCAATGAGGAAGAAAATTCCATTGGCGGCGCTGTTGTCTTTGACGCGATAGACAAGCGGTGTTGCATAGGTCCAAGTCGATCCAATATCAATGTTTTTGATTGCGACTTTGACGCGATTATAAGCATTCCAAAGGCGTATTCCGCTGCTATCCCCGCCAGACGTTCCGCTTCCGCCAATGATAAAATCGCAAGTTATGGTTCCGTTAGTGTTGGCGGTTCCTAAATAGGTTCCGAACCCTGCTTTCGGTCCATTGACGATATCGACGCTATTGACTGGAATTCCTTGCACGCGGGCAATTGCGGTTCCAGCCGATCGGGCTAGAATGTTTGTCCAAGCGGGTCCGCGCGTGCAACGGAATGTGCCGCCCGGCGCTGGCGGGTCAAGCCATCCAAAATAATCATAGTTTGCATTGGCTACACTCGCGGCGGGTGATTTGGTTACATCGGAAAATAATTGCGAGACTTCCGCGAATGTTTGTCCGGCAAAGTTCGATCCATTCCATAACAGGATGCGATTGCCGTTGTATGGAGTAAAGAAAACACGAGTGATGCCAGCGACAGCGGACGCCATAACCGGCGTGCCGGATACAAGAGTAAGGCGTCCTTGACTGGCAACGGGTAATCCGCTTCCGGGGATCGAACCGCTTTGCAAAATCTGCAATGCCGCAATCAATAAGTTTTGATCACAAATAGTTCCTTGAACGCCGCCTTCATTGCGATATTGTGCAAGCTGAAAAACTAGATCGTCAACGGCAGTCATTTTCGATCTTCCTGAAAACTGGCGCGTCTGTTAAACGCGCCAGTCTTCTAACCGCTTAAGGCTTGGGCGAAAACGTATCGGTAATCGCAATCGCGGCAACCGCACCAGCAACAAGATTATAGTCGTTTGTTGCGGTGAATGGTGATTTGCCGATTGAAGCGGAAACCGAAACGCTTGTCGCGTCGCCAACCGCGCCGATCGGAACCAATACAGCCAATAGGCCGTCCGCTGCGACCGTAAGGGTTGCCGCTGCCGGATTGGAATTCGTCCAAACTGGCACCGCATCGGGAACGAACGGAACGTTTGTCCCGGCAACGTCTGTTGCCTGAATTCCCAATGTATCTTGTTGGTCAACGTGTAACTGTTGTTTCATTATCAACTCCCAATCTTGCTCTAGCAGGATTGCTAGGGCACCCGTCCGAAACCAATAGAAACGTTTTGGTCGTTTGTGCTTTGGATGGTTTCGGATTGTGTTGTCTTTCCATTCGCGAAATTTCATGGCCCGTTCCTTTGCGTTAGAATTGAATGCTAAACCCCGCAAGCAACGCTTTACAATCCGGTATTGCCCTATCGCGCGCAATCAACCGCGCAATTTCTAAATTCACTAAAGCGCCTTGCGCGCCGGTATGGGCTTGTTGCAGCATCGCGGCGATTTTCGCAATCCGATCATAACAAATCTTTCCGGTTGGATCATCGGCAGCGTCGGCAATCATGGATGCGTGTTCCGCATCCGCAAGCGCGATGCTATCAAGATGGTTCAATTGCGTGCTGATTTGGCCGTTGATGCAACCGGATAAAAGTACCATTGGAAGGATCATCAAGAATTTCATGAATGACCGTTTCCTTTCACGGCGGCGATGATCGTTTCCTTCAAATCTGTTATTTGAGCGGCGCGGGTTTCGGCGTTGGCGGTTAGCTTTGCCGCCGTATCGGTCGCGGCGCTCTTTGCGTCATCGACTTTCTTGGCAATCCCCGCTTGTTTGATTGCAATATAGGTTCCCCCGGCAACCGTGATTAGACTTGAAAGCGCGGTTATGATGGCGATAATCGATTGGGCGTCCCAAGGCATAGCGTTTCCTTATGCAAACATTGATGTTGCGGCGGCGCGACGGGCAACCAATTCAGGAACTTGGATCAATTGTCCCGCTGCATTGTGTTCATTGATCCATTTGCCGAATTCCATGCGTGCCATGTCATATCGACCGGCGTTCAAATAATCGAGCAAAGTCGATTGACCTAATTTGTTTCCGAATTGGAAAGCGAAATCGACCAAGGCATCGAATTGCCCTTGCGTAAGCGGGACGATAACGTATCGTTTGACGATCAATTCAGCATTATTGATATCATCGGCAAAAATCGCGTTCATCGTCGCATCGGTAATAGTCGAATTCATATCAAGTCCATCGCCGGGCAAGATATCATGACCAATTCCGATCGCCGGTTTGCCATTATCGAGATAGGCTTTATTTGATTTGCCTTCCCAACGGATAATGTTGTCCAAACCGGCAGCGGACGAATTCATTGTTTTTGGATCATATTGCATATATGGCACCGTTGATTTGAAAAGGGTTGTTGCCGACATTGGCGCGTCCGGTGTTCCCGTATCAAAAGCCGCGCTTGCCCAAGGGTCAAATGATGCTTCTGTTGTTCTTCGGTAAGCTTCCATAAGAACGGCAGCGATCGCCAGTATTCCAACTGGAATGATCCAATTCGTTTGAGCCATCTAAATGCCTTTAGCATTTTTGATTAGGGCTTTGGCCCATTTCACCATCCGGCATTTTGCGGACCGCCCGCCGTCAACCAACCGGGTGCGGGTGAAACGTTTGTTGGTTGGGCCGCACCGGGCAACAGACCGGGATTGATCGGCGTCACATTGACGGGACCGGGAACGAATGCCGATGCGGGTGTCGATCTGATAAACAGATAATAGACCGCCGCACCGGCAACGCCTAGCATAATCAATTGGCGGATTTGTTTTTGCGACATGGGTTCCTCTTTCCCTATGGGGCCTTTCGGGCTATGTTGGCGCTTGGTATCCGGTCATCGCAACGCTTTCAAAATTGCCAGCGGCGGGCGCGGCGGTGAATTCCAAAGTCATTTGATTGCCGGTTGTGCCGGGAATGTTCAAGCCGGACAATGCGAACGGGACATTCGATCCAACCAATACCGGACCAAGATTAGTTGACCAAATGATTGTACCAACGCCGGTCGCGCCGTCGCGAAGCACCAATACAAGAACGCCTTGGGCGGCAACGGCAGACACATTTCCCTGAATTGATGTACAAATGTTTCGATTGCCTGCAAGCCCCGCGCGATTGCATGTCGCTTGCGTCGCAACGGCGGGTGTTTGGAATGCGGACCAATTACCGGGCGGCGCGACAAGGGCAGCGCCAACACTCGAAAACGTTCCTTCATTCGTGCCGGATGCGGAATAGGCGCGGTCCCAATCGACGCCATCGAAAAGCGTATTGCGCGCAAGAACCAACAAATCCGTATTGGTCGCTGAAACTGCAACACCGTCCGCATTGTCGGGTGCAAACGTTGATTGACCGAACCCCGCGCCCAATCCCGAACCCGATAAGACGGTCCATAGCGCACCGTTTTGATTGACATGACCAATGAGCGGGACGCCATCCTGTCCCGCAAGCAAGGTTGGTACAAGCAGCGATCGGAAAATTGGCATTATTCGAGTATTGCGGCGCATGATTTATCCCTTGCTTGTATCGACAACCGGCAACGGGTATTTATTGCCAACCTCATTGACAAGATTTCTTCCGGTGTCCACTAGAATGTTGCCGGAATAATGGACGTATGTATTGAAACCGCCAACGCCAAGCGATAGATCGGTAATTCCCGGCAGATTGACCACAACCGTTGAACCGCCCGGAACAAGAATGAATGTCGGAACTTGAACGTCCGAAAAGAAAGCATCGTATAATAAAACCTGTCCCGCCGTAAAATTAGGCGTTTGAATGCCGTCGATAAGGATTTGCAATGGCGGCGGCGGAACACCGTCACCGCCAACCGCCCAATCGCCGAATGCACTTATCAATGGTTGTCCCCCGTCAAGATAAATTGATATTGTGATTTCACGCAAAATCAGATTGTAACCAAGCGGAACCGTGTAACCATTCGGGGTTGGTGAATTAAACGGAATGCTTAGAAACCAAAAATCTTCCCAAAAGAAATCATAGGCGTATGGCGGACGACTATCGAAGGTCGCGCGGACGATGGCAATGTCCGGTACACCTTCGCGCGCCTCAAATTGCATGTCCGGGTTCATTGACGGATCGAACGCGGGCGGGACCGGGGAACGTTGCGACGGAACCGATGATTGATCGGCGGGCAGACTTGCCGGGTATTTGTCCGGGTATCGCGTCAAATAACGGAACCGTCGCACCATTGTTTTATTCCTTCATTTGGAATTAGAAACCGGCCCCGTAATTGAGATTTTGGGGAGTTTGACCTTGTTGGTAAATCTTATTCCCCATGAATTGCAAGCGGATGTTGTTGGTATTCGCCGCTTCATAGCTTGTAATCGTGATATTGATTGACGATCGTGCCTTGAAGATTTTAGGCACCGGCAGAATGAACGGCAAGCCGCGCGTTCCGAAAAGCGCCGGAACTGGAATTGGCAAAGATGACAATTGACGCGATGAACTGCCGTCAAGGATTTGGACGGTTGCCAATGGCATCGGAAGGTTATTGATATTGACGGCGGCGGCAGCGATATCCGTCATATGGGTTGCTTTAACCCATTTGAAATCGCTATCAGCATCAATTTGAATGACGCCGTTTGCGGTTGCCCCCGGCGCAAGCGCAAGGAAATTGATTTCGTAAACGAAAAAGTCTTCGACGTATTGGACGGGCGGGCGAATTGGCGACGGTATTGGTGCGACGGTTCCGCCCGGTCCCGCGTGTCCCGCATCCCCGAAATTCCGAAACTGCCTTGCGTAACTACTCATAAAACGTTCCTTTCCTTTGGCGCGAGAAAGGCGGCGGGAATTTCACCCGCCGCAAGTTTCAACCTCAAAACAAGGCGACAAAAGCGATTACTGCGATCGGCGATAGAACACGCCGTCAAGCGAAAGAATGATGCGGGCGGGATTGGCAATGACTTGCAAACCTTCCGGCCATGCCAGCGTCACGTTGAAATTCTGATTGGAAACGAGACGCAACGGCGCTTTGAGAATGTAAGGCCGTCCCATTGCGGTTGCGAAACCCGTTTTCATGAATTTCGTATCCGCCGTTGACGATCCGGCAAGCGCGGCGTCAAGATGGAAATACGCCTTGGGCGGGAATTTCATCAATGGCGCTTCCTGCAAATAGTTTTTGGCCCCGATGACCAATCCCAAATTGCCGGACCGATAGAAAATGTAACTGTCATTGATGATGACTTGAGCCGCATTCGCCGCCGCGTCCAATGATGCGGGCATTGCCGCCGCAATCGTCGGAGTTGTCGGAAGAAACATGATTTCGACGGATTGAATGAGAAATTCTTGATTGGCGGGCATTTGACCGGCAAGGGTCATGTTTGTGTCCGACAACGTTTTCGCTGTTGCGCCGGAACCTAACGGCGTATTGAAAAACGAAAGCACGTTTAGACCCGCTGCCGGATACGCGCCCGCGTCATAAAGGCAATTGGTGAACCCTTCCCATCCTTCGCGGTTGACGTTGTAAGCGTCAAGTTGCGAACGATTTGGAATTGGCAGCGCAATTTGACCGGCAGGGGCAGCGATTGCGCCACCCCCTGCCGGTGCCATTTGCATTTTTGCGCCAACGGACGCGCCGCGCGCAACACTGGTAATCATTTTCGGAACGAACGATTTCATTTGATTTCCCCATAAGGCTTGTTGGCCAGAGAAATTGAACGCCTTTTATTGGAAAACTGTTGCGACGGAAAAGGCGTCCTAAACCGTCGCGCGAGTTTTCTTAGGAGTAATAACCGGCGTAATAGTTATCGTCACCGCCGCTTATGTACGATCCAAGACCGGGCATTCCATAAGCCCGATCGGAACCGACATAGGAACCCATTGGGCCGACTTGAAGCGCGGGCGAAACCCATCCGACGCCATGCAACGGCAAGGTTGGAACCATCGCTTGAACTTGGGATTTGATAATCCCGTAAAGCGTAACGACGATGGCACCGGCCATTGCTTCCTCGCCGACTTTCTTTCCGCCAATCATACCGGCAAGCATACCGATACCAACGGCGGCAGCGATCTTGACGCCAGCATTCGGCAATCCCGTTTGCAGCGACGGCGGCAAATAGGAACCGAAATAGCCCAAGGCGATATCAACGCCCAATGCGCCGCCCGCCCCGATGCCCGCTGGGATCAGCGTATCGGAAAAGAAACGCTTTGGATTGAACCCCCTCATATGGATGGGATTGCGCCGCAACCTCGTAACGCGACGGCGCGATGAACGGCGGCGACGGCGATGCGGGGCCGCGACAACAGCGGAACGGCGACGGTGACGCCTTACGGGCCGGGCCGCTGCAACCGCACGGCGGCGATGGCGACGGCGTTTCGGACCAAAGTAACGGGCTTGCTTTGCCGTCATCCGGCGTTTTGTACGGCGGCGACGGCGTTTCGGATTGACTAACATCATTTGGGCCATGTTTCTTCCTTTCGATCGCTAGGGGATTTCATCCGACGAAACCCCGTTCTGTAAATTTATAT
>JBGQBV010000034.1:0-8190 GCA_041494985.1 Minisyncoccia bacterium | reverse complement strand
GACGACTTCGACCAGCGCCAAGATCCGCCGGTTGCAGATCAGCACGGCCAAGAAACTGGAAAAAGCTTTGACGCCACGACTGCTCAAGACGATCGAAGAAGTGCTTAACGGAATCAAATAAATGAAGAAAGCTATCATAGCCTACGTGCCGGTACTGCATGAGGGTTACCGGCGATTTTTTGAAAAACATCGCCAAGATGGTGACTTGTATATTTTGGGAACGGAAATCATTGCCGAGTTTCCCCATTTAGCCAAAGAAATCCGCCAATTGGATCCGGGTCTCGCAAAAAAAGGGATTGAGGCGTGGAATATTTTTGAAAACGTCTTTATTTTAGACAAGAATATTTTGGATGATATCGTCAATGATAAACGTTTAATCATAATGCCAAAAGAGGATGTGATGCTGGAAATGCAAAAAAAATATTTTCCCGACGGCGAAGTTTTGCTGGATGATATTTTTCTCCGCTGGGATAAGCACAACAGCGTGGCGGAAAATCCTGTGAATCCGGACGTGAAAATTTCGGCGGCTGATTTTGATAAAAAAATGATCGCCCTGGCGGATGCGGAAGGCGAGAAAAGCAGCGATTGGTGGAGACGGATCGGCAGCGTGGTTGTCAAAGACGGAAAAATTATTTTGAGCACACATAACGAACACTTGCCTTCGCAGCATTCGCCCTATGTGAACGGAGATCCGCGCAACAATTTCCACAAAGGCGTGCATTTGGAATTGGGGACGTCCATCCACAGCGAAGCCGGAGCCATTGCCGAGGCGGCCAAAAAAGGAATTTCTTTGGAAGGAGCCGAAATATATGTGACGACTTTTCCTTGTCCGCCTTGCGCCAAATTGATCGCTTGCTCCGGGATCAAAAAGATATATTACCGAGTGGGCTATGGCGTGTTGGACGGCGAAAGCGTTTTGAAACAGTGCGGTGTGAAAATCATCCAAGTGACGGAATAAAATTTTCTTCAGATAAAAAAAACAGACCCGACACTAGTTGCTAGCTGTCGGGTCTTAAGTTTAACGTGTTCTCTAAAGGTCTCCCGGGATAATAAAGAAGGCCCCAATGCTGATGACTCCAAGTTTTTTCACACATGTTGCCTCAGCACGCTCAATGGGACATACGACATCCTTGCCGTTGAATATCTCCATAATATGAGGCAGAGCTTCCTTGGAGTGAGCAAAAATAAGAGCAGATGATCGATGTCGCCAGTTATTTACCCAGCGGAATTTATCGTCCAGCATATGATCGTACGAGTTTATAATTACATAGCCTTCGTACGAATCTTTCCCTGCGGCTTTCCGGTTGGCGCGCCGTGCTTCTTCGACCGGGCTGCGGTCTTTGAAGAACGTCGCTTTGACGTTCCCTGTGCCGTCGGGAACCTGCACTTGGAAATGGATATGGCGCACGGTGCCGGCGTTGAATTCGAAATCGCCGAAACGTCCAACGAATCCTCCACCGCGTATACCAAAGAAATCCTGTGCCCACTTCCAGGCGTCAAGGATCTGTAGCCATTCATCGGGCGTGATGTTCCGGCAGTCCTCATTCAGAATATGTCGCTTGGGGACGATCATGAGATGCAGAACTTGATGTTCCTGTGGGAAAGGGTTTTTGAAGACCCAGACATCTGGCCAGTCCTTACCTTCGGGATCGAGTTCTCCTTTGCTGTTGAGCGGTTTATTGACGGTTAAGTCGATGTCGCAAAAGACGCACTTCTTGGCTGCTCCCGCCTTGACCATATGTTCGGCCTGTTCGGCTGTGCGAGCGTTTCCTATCATGTACAAATCAGTTTTATCTTTCACGTAAAAATCCTCCTTTTTCCGCGCATTTAAGCGCTATGCAATTTTTAAAATACTATTCATAAACCGAAATAAGATTTTAGCAAATATACGTAAAAAGTCAACCAAAAACGCCCTGGCGGACGTTTTGGTAAAGTTTATCGTTTCAAGTTTTTGTAGCCTAACTTCACTTTCAATCCCTCGTATTCAGCATCGGTGCCTTTGGCGTTGCCGACGAGAAGCTGTACGTGAAAATGATCCACGCTGCCGCCGGTATATTCCGTCTTGCCGAAGCGCACGAAAAAGGAACCGCCAACGATGGCAAATTCCTTTTCCGCCCAACCGATAAGCGCGAACAGTTCTTTGGCTGCTTCCGGATCG
This sequence comes from Minisyncoccia bacterium, assembly GCA_041494985.1. Taxonomy (GTDB): domain Bacteria; phylum Patescibacteriota; class Minisyncoccia; order Moranbacterales; family GWC2-37-73; genus JBGQBV01. The sequence goes on along the minus strand of JBGQBV010000034.1, from coordinate 6,032 downwards.
ATCTCAGAGGAAAAAGTGGCGTGTTTTTTATACACAAAAATCAGGTGCAGCTTCGTGCCTTCGTAGGGACTCATATTTTCCGAAACGTACCACCATTTTCCTTCTTTCAGGATCGGCTGGGGATGATATTTGGTGAAATATTCAGGGCAAAACGGGCACACGCCGTCTTCCGTGATTTTGCGCATCAATTCGATCTGTTCCGGCGTGCGAGCATGATTAAAATCCAAAAAGCCAATCTTTTCTTCCTTGGCGTATTTTTTTCCGTTGTCGTCCGTCATATTTTTTGAATTTAAATTGCTACTGCGATGCCTTTGATTCCGGGGTGCGGCGTGTACTCCGAAAGTTCAAAGTCATCTTTAGTGAAAGAAAACAAGTCGGTTTTGTCGGTGTTGAGTTTCATCAGCGGATAGGGTCGCGGTTCGCGTTCTAACATTTGGTCCACGGCCGGCATCTGGTCGACATAGATATGCGCGTCGGAAATCGTGTGGACATATTCATAGGGCACCAGACCGGTTGCCTGCGCGATCATCATGGTCAGCGCGGCATATTGAACCATATTGGAAGGCACGCCGATCGGCACGTCGCCGCTGCGCTGGATCATATGGAGCGTCAGTTTGTCTCCGTTCACCCGGAGATGGATCCAGCCATGGCAAGGACAAACGACCACCTTTTGGGTCTTGCCGGTGCCGCGGATGGTATATTGCGGAATCCACGGGGTGATGAAATGGGTGCGTAAGTGCGGAAATTCCTTGATCTGCTCGATGATGTTCTGGAACTGGTTGTATGTTCCGCCGTCGGCTGTCGGGAAGTCATGGAAAGCCGCACCATATGATCCCGGTCCAAGGTCGCCGGTTTCCAACCCGCGTTTTTTGCATTTTTCCTCAGTGCCCCACGGTCCCCACCAATAGCAACCATAACTCTCCAGTTCTTTGATGGTGCGGGCGCCGTTGATGAAGCCGATGATCTCGCCGATGGCTTGTTTCCAGATCGTTTCCGGCTGGATATTTGGGTTCATATTTCGCTCCGTAATCATTGGAAAGCCGTTTTCCAGCTTGAAGCGCATCGTGGCGCCTGTGACCGAAATGGCATCGACTTCCAGCTGGGTGCCCATGCTCTGGCCTTCGGTTTTGATTCGTCTCAGCAGGTCCTGATACTGGGTATCCGGCGTCCTTTGCTCCAATGGTTTGATGTTGGCGATATTTTGCATCATAGGTGTTTCGTATGGTTAGTATAGTCATTATAATCAACAAAACCGCTTGTGCCAAGTCTGGTTTTCCGGTGATTTGGACGGGCTTTGATTATTTGGTATAATGAAAAAGCTAGGTATTATATAGACAAAATTATGATTTCAATCATCGTCGCCATCGGGAAAAACAGGGCTATCGGCCGGAACAACCAGCTGCTTTGGAATATTCCGGAGGATATGGAACATTTCCGCAAAACCACGGCAGGCAAAACCGTCATCATGGGGGACAGGACATTCAAATCAATCGGCAATCCGTTGCCGAATCGCAAAAACATCGTCGTAACCTTTGATAAAACTTTCGCAGCCGCGGGGGTGGAAGTCAGGGATTCGCTGGAAGCGGTTTTGCATGAATACAAAAAAAGTGCAGAAGAAGTTTTTGTCATCGGTGGAGGAATGATATACAAAATATCGCTTTTATTTGCGGACAAGTTATATCTGACCATCGTGGACGACGCGCCCGAAGACGCTGACACATTTTTTCCGGATTATTCTGAATTTGATAAAATTATTTTTGAAAGAGAAAGCTCGGACGGGAATTATAAATATAAATTTTTGGAATTGGAAAGATAATAAATATGAAAAAAACAAACGACAACAGAGATATTGAATTTTTTTATGAAATAGGGCAGCTGCGCCTGATAAACAGGATGTGGCGTAGGTTTTTTCAGTCAGAAACATCCAATGTTGCTGAGCATACTCTGAGGGTTGTTTGGATTGCTTTGGCAATTGCTAAAAAAGAAAACGTGAAAGACGAGGAAAAAATAATGAAAATGGCATTGGTACATGATGTTACTGAAAGCAGAACAGGTGATGTTGATTATGTATCAAGGCAATACGTTGAAATGAAAGAAGAAATGGCAGCGGAAGATATGCTAAGTGAAACAATACTAGAAAAAGATTTTTTGAATGTATGGAAAGAATACGAAAAGAAAGAATCAATCGAAGCTAAAATTGTTAAAGATGCGGACAGTTTGGATGTTAATCTTGAACTTAAAGAACAAGAAATACAAACTATCTCTGATAAGTTTATGAAACCTAGGGATATTCTTGTCAAACCAAAACTTTACACAAAAACTGCAAAAAAGTATTGGGATATTATTGATAAATCTGATGTTCATGATTGGCATGTTTTTGGAAGGAATAGATTTAATTCAGGGGATTGGAAAAAGAAATTAAAGAAATAATTTTAATTTGAAAAGTTAGTCATTAGAATTTGATTAGAAATTAGAAATTTTCGTATGAAATACATTCCTGTCATCGGTATGGAAGTCCATGTTGAACTTAAGACTAAGTCCAAGATGTTTTGCAATTCCAAAAATGGACAAGGTTTGGAAAAAGAACCGAACATCCACATCTGTCCGGTGTGCACGGGCCAGCCGGGCACTTTGCCGGTGCCGAACAACCAGGCGATCGAATTCGTGCAGTTGGCCGGTTTGGCGCTGGGCTGCGAACTGAACTTGAAATCCAAATTTGACCGCAAGAACTATTTCTATCCTGATCTGCCGAAAGGCTACCAGATTTCCCAATATGACCAACCGCTTTGCGGGCTGGGCAAAATGGAAATCCAAACAGCTGAAGGCAAGATGAAAACTGTCGGCATCACGCGCATCCATCTGGAAGAGGACACAGGCAAACTCGTTCATCCTAAAGGCGCCGGATACACCTTGGCCGACTATAATCGCGCCGGCGTGCCGCTGATGGAACTGGTGACGGAACCGGACATCGAAAACGGAGAGCAGGCCCGCATCTTCTGCACGCGATTGCAGCAGATCTGCCGCTATTTGTGCATTTCCGAAGCGGACATGGAGAAGGGCAATATGCGCTGCGAAGTCAATCTGTCTTTGCATAAGGAAGGCGAAGAAAAACTGAGCGGCACCAAGGTGGAAGTCAAAAACATCAATTCGTTCCGCTTCGTGGAGAAAGCGATCAATTATGAAATCGAAAGACAGACGGCGCTTTTGGAAAAAGGCGAAAAAATCGCGCAGGAGACACGGGGCTGGGACAGCGTGAAAAACGTCACCGTGTCGCAGCGCAAAAAGGAATCGGCGCATGACTACAGATATTTTCCTGAGCCGGATATCCCGCCGATGGAGTTTACCCAAAAATATGTCGAGGATCTGAGAAGCAAATTGCCGGAACTGCCGGATGCCAAGGAGAAAAGATTCGCCGCGGAATACGCGCTCAATGCGGCTGACACTTCGGTTTTGACCGCTGAGACCGATCTGGCGGAATATTTCGAGCAGGTGATCGGCGAAGTCAAGGAAAAGATCGCGTCGCAGGAAATCGCGGCGCCGGAAGACAAGGCTGTCAAGCTGGCGGTGAACTACATCATTTCGGAACTTCGCAAGCATCTCATCGAAAACAAGCACGATATCCGCGATTTGAAAATAACGGCGGAAAATTACGCCGAACTGATCGGTCTGGTGGCTGACGGAAAAATAAACTCCAGCGCGGCGCAGACCGTGCTTAAGGAGATGTATCATACCGGCGGCGACCCGTCGCAGATCATAGCGGAAAAGAATCTTTCTCAGATGGAAGACAGCTCGGAACTCGAAACGGCCGTCCGCAGCGTGCTCGCGGCCAACGCGAAATCAGTCGAGGACTACAAGGCGGGAAAACAGAATGCCCTGCAGTTCCTGATGGGGCAGGTGATGGCGGCCACCAAAGGCAAGGCCAATCCTCAAAAAGTCATGGAAATATTGAAAAAATTGTTAAGTTAATAATTTATCTAAAAAATATGAGAAACAATGCCGAAAGGGAGCATCTTGATGCCATGCTGGAAGCATCCAAAAAACCCGCCGAAGCAAAACTTGGTCCCGATGCGATGATGGCAGACATAAAAAAGCAGCAGGAGGAAATCAAAAGAAATCGGATGACAAGTATTTCGGAAAGAAAAATCGAAACGAAAGGAACACAGCCGACAGCTTCTGAATTGAAAGCTATCGTGGAAAAATTGAAGATGCAATATGCAAAAATTCAAAGCGCCCGGAAAAATGTAAGCTTCCCCGGTCTGGATGATATAGAGAAAAGAAAACTGGAGGATGAACTGAAAGCTTTGAAAGCTATAGCTCTCGAAGACAATAATATTACCGTAGAAATGTATACAGCGGCCGATGGCGATAGCGAGGAATTGGCAGCAGCCAAGAAAGAACTGCAGAACGAAGTCGAATTTATCGGCGGAGTGTGAAAACTTTTCGATAGAAAATGGAAAAGGCGGCCTGCTTTTAGCAAGTCGCCTTTTTATGTCGGAGCCTTTTCTTTTGAATGAAAATCGAAAGTTTTCCGCCTCATTTCTGAGCCCTTCCTTTTTTTGATCAGGCGGGAAATTTCGAAAGTATCCCCATCTTCCAATAATATCGGGAGGGGCAGGGAGATCCGCTGCGGGCCAGTTTGCAGTTTCGGCAAAGTTCCTGTGGCCCGCTTTCTCATTAAGCGGATCACATCGAATGCCCATGTAAATTCATCTTTTTTGCCTTTGCGGCGGCTTCCGATAGTCAGGAAAGAGCTTTGGATGACTTTTTTGATATTGAGTCCCTTTCTGATATGGATAACCAGTTTGCCGGTTTTCCCCGTGTCGTAAAATCTGACCTTTACGACGGAGCTGTTCTTGATCGGTTTGTTGTCTGACACGGCGGATCACCCCCTCTCTTCGCAAGATGTTAAAAAACTAGCATGTCGGCTTCTTTTTGTCGTGACTCTGATTTATAGCAACGTAAAGCTTTTTTGTCAATAGCTTGAGGTTCGTAATTTACGCAGGTTATTCCTGGTGTGGATAACTGCGATTTTCCGCAATTGCCGCCAGGGTGTATACTATGAATATGAACAGCCCAAAGAACCCAATCAGTGAAACCAGAATAATGTGATCAGCAATCACCCGTGTGGGTGATTTTTTTTAGCTCTTTCAAACTTTTGGAAAATAAATCCTCATTAAGGAAAAGGAGGCAGACATATGGCTCCCATGGCGGCAGATTTCCAGGCAAGATGCAGTTGCGGCAGCGTAAAGGTCGATGGTGTTTGGACCAGGAGTCCAGGCATAGTCATCAAGGCGGCGGCGCTCAGTCCGATTCCCAAGGAAGCGTGCGGCGAATGCACCGGAAAAGGTCCCATGTTGGGCGGCTATCCTGTCGCTTCAGCGCTGGGAGAAAGAGCTGCTTGATGGCGGTCAAACTCCGTAAACAAGGGTTGGAAAAATTCCGACCCTTATTTTTTTGTGTGATTTGCAAAATCATTTTCTTATTTCACATGTTGGAAAACATGCGGGTTGACTTTTTGCCGGAATAAGAGTACTTTCATATGAACCAGTTCTTTCAATTTAAGCCGAGGAGGCCGATATGAGATATATAGGAATCGTCTTTATTTTCTGCATTTTTTTCTCCATCGGATCCGCAAATGCGGAGGAGAAAAATAGCATCGCGTATTACAAGCTGGAGTGGGGGACGTCGCTTGAAAAGGCGAAGGACAGATGCGAGCCCCATTTCGCCGTCTCAGACGAAAAAAGGGCAGAGTATTATTGCGAGATAATCGAGGCGTTTGAGGGAGTGGACTTTTCAAAAGGATCTGGAGTCGCCAAAAAGAATGATCTTTTCAGACCGAAGATCGAGCATACGATTTTGAAGTTTTTGAAATCGGACTATAAGTCGTATCTTTCCGAAGTCGAAATAATATTTTCCCAAAAAGACCGCAAGTCCTTGCTGGTCGTCTACAAACAATTCTACGATATCCTGGTGGCGGAATTCGGCCAGCCCAGAAAATCCGCCAAGCCGGGCGAGATGGATTATCTCAGGCT
>JBGQBV010000033.1:0-8290 GCA_041494985.1 Minisyncoccia bacterium | reverse complement strand
TCATACATCGCCAAGACTTCTTTTTCCGACGCTTTTTTCTTCAGCGCGATCGCCATGTCCTGCGATTGTCCGGCAATCGTTGTCGCCACGACCTGCTGCAGTTTTGCTAATGCCATGATTGTCTCCTCGCAGCCGAATCCCGCTTCCAGGATGATCTTGTTGGCGATGGCAAAGAGCAGATCGCCGGCGATGATCGCCATGGAATTGCCATAGTGCGCGGACTCATCCGCCTCTTTTTTGCCGGCAAAAATCCGGTGCAATGTTTCCTTGCCGTGCCGCAAATCGCCGCGGTCGATGACGTCGTCGTGCACCAGCAGGAAAAGATGCACCAGTTCGATGGCCGCGGCCACTTTGAGGATCTTTTTCTTTTCCTTGCCGCCGACGCCGACATAGGCTTGGCACAAAAGCGCAGCGCGGATCCTTTTGCCTCCCGCCAGCGCTATTTTTTTGGTGTGTGCCAAGGCATCCGCGATCAAAGCGTCCTGCTTGCGCGCCTCGGCGATCGCTACGGTGAATTGATGTTCAAGCTCCTTGTCGATGGCAACTTTCAAGGCGCCCAGCTTGTTGGGAAAATCCATATTATATCTTGCGAATAGTGTTTAGAATCGACGTTTTTCAATATTTGTACCGAGTACGGGAATCGAACCCGTGTTACAAGGATGAGAACCTTGCGTCCTAGCCACTAGACGAACTCGGCATTTTCCACAAATCCAATAGTAACAACCTTGTTGGAATTAATCAAGGTCACAGGCTCTACGGCTGCACGAACGGTTTCTTTTTCCATTCGCGGGACTGCCGGCACAAAACATTCACCGCTTGGACAGGATCGGCCAGGATTTTCTCCACCACTTTTTCCATCCGCATTCCCTGGGAGCCTTTGACCAGAACCAGATCCCCTTCGCGCACGATTTCGGCGACTTTGGCGGCCGCGGCCATCGGATCATCGAAATGCATGATGTTCGACCTGAGAAATCCCATCTCGATCAGCTGGGCGGCAGCGCTGCCCATGCGGCGGCCGACAGCGATGAAGATGTTCACTTTGGAAGAAAAAACCTTTTTGCCGATGCCACGATGCTCGGCCTCGGTCTGGTCTCCCAGTTCCAGCATATCCCCCAGCACCGCGATTTTTCTCGGGGCTTTCATTTTTTCCAGCACATCGAGCGCGGAAAACGTCGACAGCGGCGACGCGTTGTATGTGTCGTCGATGACGCTGCTCCCGCTCCGGCCCTCGAAAAGATTCATGCGCCCGACCGGGGATTCCAGAAATTCCAGCGCCTGCGCGATATCCACCAGGTTGATCTTGAATATGATTCCGGCAGCCACTCCGGCCAGCGCCGCCCAGACATAGTGTCCGGCCAGGATGTGCCTGAGCCGGATCGGCACGTTCTTCCCGTCATAGTTCAATTTGAAACTTATGCCGTCCAGCTTGTTGTCATTGTAGTTATACATCAGGCCTGACGCGTTCACGGTCGCCTGTTCAGCTTGGCCGAATGAGATGACATTCGCTTTGGTGCTGCGGCTCATTTCGATCGCAAGCGGATCGTCGGCATTCAGGACTGCAAACCCGTCCGGGGCCAGCGATTCGATCAGAACCCTCTTTTCTTTGGCGATGTTTTCGACAGTTTTGAAAAATTCGATATGGCTCAGGGAAATGTTGGTGATGATGCCGACCATCGGTTGGATGAACGACATGAAATATTTCATATCCTCCGGCCGGTCAACGCCGAGCTCGAAGACCAGGATCTCCGGATACTTCGGAAAAATCAGCACCCATAACCATTTCAAAAACACCGGAACCCATTTCAAGAGGCTGCGGCCGCCGCTCTCGCTGCCGATGATCGTCAGCGGGATGCCGATCTCATTGTTGTAGTTCTTCTGATTTTCGCGGACGGAATATTTGGAAGAAAGCACGGCAAAGACAGCCGTCCGGGTGGAGGTCTTTCCTACCGAACCGGAAATGGCCACGATTTTCGGCTTGTGACGCTTGAGGACGGCCACCGCCATGAATCGCAGCACTTTTTCCAAAAATATGATTTTCTTTGATTTCATCCAGCAGTAGAAATTCGAATGAGCTTTGCTCGAGAATTCCTTTTTTAATATTTAACTATTATATACTTTTATCCATATATTTAGACCGGCAGCGAAACAACAACTATTTTTCGAATTTTCACTGCTGGATTCATCTTAGTCTCCTGACGTTATTATCTTAGCTGATTTGGTATTCAATATCTTGACCGGAAGCGGCAAATTTTGGCCTGCCTGCGCCGCTGGCGGCCATTGGAGCTTCGCCATCCTGGCCAAAGGGCTCTTCGCCGGATCTTCAGTCGGCTGGACTTTGTAGTATTCAAGCAGAAATTTCATAACCTGTCCAAAGGTCGGCGCAGCCGAAGATTCCGCCCATTGCACGCCCTTCGGATTCACGATTTTGACCAAAACGACGAATTGCGGGTCATTGACCGGCGCATAGCCGGCAAAGGATCCTATGTTCATACCTTCCTCGTAACCTTTTTCGTTTGATTTGGCGACTTGCGCCGTTCCTGTCTTTCCGCCCACCAGATAGCCCGGCACATCGGCGCGTTTCCCATGGCCATCCGTCACGACTGCCCTGAGCATCTGGGAAACTTGCTCGGCGCTGCTCTCGGAAATGACTTGCCGCACTTCCTCCGGCGCCACCGCTTCCTCGTGCCCGTCGCTATAGCGCAATTTGTCGACGATCTGCGGCTTCATCAGGATTCCTTTGTTGGCCAGCGCGGCATAGGCTGAAACGAGCTGCATAGGCGTGACTGAAATCCCTTGTCCGAAAGCCGTGGTCAAGAAATTGATCGTGATCCGCGGATTGTTCAGATTTGCCGTGCTGCCGGAAACTTCTCCCGGCAGATCGACGCCGCTTTTGGTTCCGAATCCGAACTGCCTTACATAGTCCGCGAAGGTCGCGTTCCCCATCAGTTTTTCGATATATATCACGCCGGTGTTCAGCGATTTTTCCAAAACCTCCGTCATGGTCTGCACCCCGTTGGCTTTCATGTCGGAATTATGGATCTCATAGCCGGCTTCCTTGACCACGCCCGTATCGACATATGTCGTGTTGGCGTTTATTTTTCCGTCATCGATGCCGGCCGCCGCGGTGAACGGCTTGAAAACCGATCCGCATTCATATGGCTGGCTGACTGCGGGATCCATGAACCGCGAAATATCCTCAGTCGAGGAAAAATTGTTCGGATCGAAGCTCGGCTGGTTGGCCAACGCCAGGATCTTTCCGGTTTTCGGATCCATGACGATGATCGTGCCGCTGTCCGCTTGAAAACCGTCAACCGCTTCCTTGAGGATCTTTTCCACCTCGAATTGCACCGTGTGGTTTATCGTCAAAATGAGATCGGCTCCGTCCTGCGTCTGCTGCACGCTGCGGTCCGAAGTCGGAATCCATCTTCCGCGCGAATCGCTTTCCTGTGAAAGCGAACCGGATTGTCCGCGCAGCTGTTTTTCGAAATAAGCTTCTGTTCCATACATTCCCGCCGTCTGGTCGCCGTTCGAGCCCACGAAGCCCACCACTTGGGCGGCCAGCTCTCCGGCCGGATAATATCTGAAGTTTTCCGGCGACAGGTATATGCCCGCGATCTTCGCATCCTTGATTTTCTGCGCCTCCTCGTCGCTCAGCTTGTGTTTGAGGATTTCGAACATGTCAGTCGGATCACCCAGTTTGTCTTTGAGAAAATCCCTGTCCAGACCCAGGACCGACGACAGCGTCTCGACGGAAGCGCTGACATCTTTCATTTCCCGCGGGACGGCATAGGCCATCTGCAGCTGCTTGTTGACCGCCACCGGATATGGATCGTTGTCATCCTGCAAAAAAATCTCTCCGCGCTTAGCTGAAATCGCAACAGTGCTCTTGTGCTGATTTTCCGCCAGCGCCGTATAGACCGCGTGGCGCGCAACCTGCAGGACATATAATTTTCCCAGGATGCAGACCGCCGCAAAGAGAATGGCCAGCGCCAAGCCATATATCCGCCAGTGCCCGTCATAGTGTCCCGAACGCGATGTTTTTTGTCTTATTGGTTTCATTTTGTTTCAGCAGAATTTCTGACCGCTGCGCCCATCTTTCAATTCCTGTTTCCTTTTCCAACCGCGCCATAGGCAACCGACGGACTTTCTTCGAGATATTTTATGCTCGTGGAACCGACCATATCGAGCGCTTTGGACTGCTCTTCGATATGGTAGAGCGATTTCAGCTCGGCTTCCTTGATCTTCAGGGATTCGTTGTCTTTCTGCTGGATTGCGATTTCCTTCTCGGCGTTGCGGATCTCGATACCTTTCACCGCGGTCTGGTTCACCGAATAGATGTAGAACAATCCGGAAAAAGCCGTGCAGGCAAGCACCACGAACACCGGATTGATGAACCCGGCTGAATACGACTTGGCTGCCGCTGATCGCGGCTGTGTTTTTCTTTTTGTTTTTGGTTGCCAATCCAAGGATCGTCTCCTTATGACAACAGTTCTTTTGGTCATTTCTCGTGGATCCCCCCAGAGAAACTAAATGGTTACATTTGCTTCCGTCACTCGCTCGGAAATGAAAATAAATTTTCACTTCACTCGCTTCGTTAGGAAATAAATAATTATGTTTGTTTTTGTTTTTGGTCTTTCGACCTTATGCCTCATGCCTTTTCGACGACACGCAGCTTGGCGCTCCGGGCGCGAGGGTTTTCTTTGACCTCGTTTTCGCTCGGAACAATCGGTTTGCGGGTTATCAATTGGACGATCGGCGACTTGCCGCATCGGCACACTGGGAATTCCGGCGGGCAAATGCATCCCCTTGCATTTTCCCGCAACGTATATTTCACCAATGCGTCCTCCCCTGAATGGAAGGTGATGATGGCTAGCCGTCCGCCAGGCTTCAGGGCTTCAATTGCCTGGAAAAGAAACGAACCAAGAGCTTCGAGCTCGCGATTCACTTCTATTCTTAGCGCTTGAAATGTTTTGGTGGCGCAGTGGATCTTTTTCCGCTTGTAGATTCCCGGCACCGAACGTTCAATGATGGCCACCAGCTGGGCCGTCCGCGTGATCTGACCGTTCTTTCTCTCAGCCACGATGCTGCGGGCGATCGAACCGGCATATTTCTCATCGGCGAATTCCTTCAGGATTTTGGCCAGGTCCTTTTCTTCATACGTGTTGACCACTTCGGCCGCCGTGATCCCCTTCGTCTGGTCCATGCGCATGTCGAGCGGCGCATCGCCTTGGAAACTGATGCCGCGTCCTTTGTCTTCGAGTTGGTCCGAGGAAATCCCCAGATCCGCCACGATCGCGTCTACCGCAGAAATGCCGATTGAGGATAGTCTATCTCTTAGCATTGAAAAATTGTTCTGAAACAAGACCACGTCTTTGCCAGATTTTCCAACATTCCCATCTTCAATTCTTTTCTTGAAGCGATTGATCGCATCCAGATCCTGATCGAAAGCGATGAGCTTTCCATCTTTGCCTATTTTTTCAAGAACTTGGAGCGTATGCCCGCCGCCGCCCAGCGTCGCATCCACCACAACCATCCCTTCTTTCAGATTGAGCGCTTCGATCGTTTCATTCAGCAGTACTGTCTTGTGGATTGTCATATCTAGTAAATTCCCAATTTTCCAAGTTGTTCCGCGATCTCATCCGTGTTCTCTTCGGCTTTCGTCCTATAGGTCTTCCACTTCTCCTCGTCCCAGATTTCCAATCGGTTGAAAAGTCCCGCGACCGTGACGCTGCGGTCAAGCTGCGCATATTCTTTCAGATATTCCGGCAACAGGATCCGGCCCTGGCTGTCGACATCGCTGTCGACCGCGCCGGCCAGCATCAGACGGACGAAACTGCGCGTCGTCGATTCCCCCATCGGCAACGTTCCCAATTTCTCGGCCAACTCTTTCCAGGTTTTCAAAGGATAGACGAACAGACATTTGTCCAACCCGCGCGTCACCACCACTTTGCCGCCCAGTTCCTTGCGGAACTTCGAAGGCAGCGCCAGGCGCTTCTTAGGATCGACACTGTGTTGGTATTCTCCGATAAACATAATTGGTAAGCCCAGAGGGCTTTAGCTTCTTAAATGAAGCTGCAATTCATTACTACTCTGATTTCACCACTTTATTCCACTTCACTACATTACTATGTAATTTTACTCCACTGCGCCACATGCGTCAACACTTTTGCACATAACAAAAAACGGCTCTATTGAGCCGTTAAATAAAGTTATCCACAGATAACTTATGACTTTTTTAACTAAACACTGAAAGCATGTATTTTGAGGTAACTATTGTATTCCGTAGGCGGTGCTCAGCGTGTTTATGAACCACGGAAGAATGGCAAGGATCACTACCAGCGGCAGGACGATGGTCACAACCGTGACGATGAGTGTCCACTGGAAATATTTCCTGGTCTTTTCGACGGAAGCATAGATCGCGTCGATCTTCTTGCCTTGCTCTTCGATTTTGTTCAGGATGTCTTGTTCCATAATTTATTTTTTAATTTTGTTTTTTAGATAATTATAATATCCTTCGTTGTTGCTGCTTGCAATCGAATATTTTTCCAGCGCTTTCTGGCAGGCTTTTTCCGCAATAGATTCCCTTAATTTTTTGTCCGTAATTAATTTCTCCAATTTTTCAAACCATTCATCTGTTCCATCGGCCACGAATCCGTCGACGCCGTCCTCAATCGCTTCGCGAAAAGGCTGCGTGGCCGCGGCCACGGTCGGCACTTTCACGATCGCCGCTTCAAAAAACTTCAGTTCCGATTTTGATTCGCAAAACGGATTGCCGATTTCCAATGGTGCGATGTCGATGTCCACGCCGGCTATGTTTGCGAAATGTTTTTCCCGGGAAACGAAGGGCGATCTTTTTATCCTGTCGGAAAATCTGTTCAGCACGTTTTCAACATTGAGCGGTCCGGCCAGACAAAGCTCGATGTTGGGATATTTTTCCATGATTTTCACCAGGGCCTCGGTAATGGTCGCAAAGTCCTTGTTATGGGAATTTCCGCCTGAGAAATAACCGATTTTGATATTTTCGCCCGCTTTCGCTTTCTTGGATCCAAGGATGCTGTTGGCGATTTCCACATCGCGCTGGGAAAGCTTGTTGGGAACGATGAAAACCTGCTTGCCATGTGCGCGCAATTTTTCCGCTAGAAATGACGTGGTGGTGGTGCAAGTTTTGACATATGGATCAGCCAGAATTTTTTCATCGACTCCGGCCTCATAGAATTTTTTGACCAGTTTGTCGGCATTTTTGAAAAAATCCTGCTCCTTTATGAAATCCGAATCAAAAAGCAGATCATCGGTTTCAAAAATAATCTCCTTGTTTGTTTTTTTTATTTTTTCAATAAATCTGGCGACTTGCGGAGTGTCCGTGACGCGATGGAAAACAAAGATCTTAAATTTGTCCGCGCAGCTGCCTAGCCAAAAATTTTCCTGGATGACAATGGAGGATGAAATTCCATGCAAATCAAGTTCCTCTGCCACGTTTTTGACCCGATATCGCCAGCTATCCCCGACTGCCCCGCTGGAAACGAAAAGAACATCCGCCGTTTTCGGATATCGCAGCAAAAAAACCGCCGCCCTTAAGCCTTTGCCGATAAGACCGAAAAAGCCGTCCTGCCTGACAATTGCCCGCATTTTTCCCAAATATCTGTCGATCATATGTTTTATTTGACTTTCCTGCATTATATCCAGTAACGGATAAAAAATCAAAGAACCTGGCGCAAGTATTTGCTCATGCCTACAAGCTTATGTCTATCTTCGCACCATTGGCAGCTTCGCCGGAGATTATCTTTTTGGCGACGATCTCTTCGACTGTGTCCTCGATATACCTGTTGAGCGACCGCGCCCCGAAAATCGGATTGTAGCCCTTTTGCAGGATGGTGTCGATGACGCTGTCATTGAAAGTGATTTCGATGTTTTTTTCCTTGGCGACCCGCTTGGCGAATTTCTTCAGTTCCAGCCGCACGACGCTCACCAGTTCATTGCCATTCAACGGCCGGAAAAAGATCACGCCGTCGAAACGGTTCAGGAATTCCGTGCGGAACAGGTTGTTCTCGATCGCATAGTCGACGACCGCCTGTTTGATTTCTTCCGCCGGTTTTCCGCTTTCAACCATTTTCTTGATCAGCGCTGCCCCGGCGTTCGAGGTCGCGATGATCATCGTGTTGGAAAAATTGATCTTTTCCCCGAACGCGTCCGTCACGAAGCCTTCATCCAGGATCTGCAAGAATATGTCCAATATCTCCGGATAGGCTTTTTCGATCTCATCCAACAGCAGCAAGGAATACGGATTGTCTTT
>JBGQBV010000032.1:0-8382 GCA_041494985.1 Minisyncoccia bacterium | reverse complement strand
GATGTTACAAACAAAAAGCACCGCCAAAAAAATTGGCAGTGCCAAAACAGAATACAAAAATTTATTTTTATTTTTGTTTTTTGTTTTCACCCGGATTTCATTCCCCCTATTCGCCTTCTATTTTTTCCTTGATCATCTCCCCGAACTGCTCCACGGAGCTGTTTTCCGTCTGCTTCTGCAGGTTCATGATGATGCTTTTGACCCCGTACGGATCTGAAACGGTGCGAAAAAGGAATTCCTCCTCTTCTCCCGCGGTCTGGACTTTCACATCCCCGAAGTTCATGACCGTCGGCAGAAATCCGTTCACTTCCGTCGTGATGTCCTGGATCTTGGAATATCGGAGCTCGCTGACTTTGCGGGTGAACATGCCTTTCTGCTCGATATTGATGATGCGCTCCGAGGTGATGATCCAGATGTCGAAATAGTAGTCGATCCAGATCAGAAAGCCGTAGATCCAGACTGCCAAAATGAAGAAGCTGCGCATGAAAGCGATCATTGAGTCGTCTATGCCCTTGAGCATCCCGGGATAGAATATCGGCACGAAAACGAGTGCGCCCACGAACACACCGACGATCACCAGCAGCCAAAAAAACTGCTCGAACAGATAGAACCAGTTGCGATGAAGCACCTGGATGATTTTTTCGTCCCGGCCCAGGTCCTTGAATTTGAATTTTGAAAATCCGTCCATTTTTACCTTATTGTTAGGCTTGAAAAAATACTGCTGATATCGATTTGCGTGAACAGGACGAAATTCGTGAACAGCAAAACGCCGGCAACCGGAATGAATATCGCCAAGGTGAGCAGTTTCGAGGTGGCGGAATAAGAATAAAAAACTATATGGAAAATGATGAAGATGCTCATCAGGAACATCGAGAACAGAACGAGGTAATATAATATTTGAAAAATCGCGACCATATTTTTGTTTTTTTATTTCCAGCTTCGCAGAAAAATTTTATTCCTCAGCGGTTTATTACTTATATTATACACAAAAAACGACGAAAAACAAAAAGTTAAATCAACTTCTTTTGATTGTCTGCCGGCATCGGACAGCCCATATGCGCGTAGCCGTGTTCGGTCACCATGCGGCCGCGCGGCGTGCGCGTCAGAAATCCCAGTTGAATCAGGAACGGTTCGTAGACATCCTCGATGGTTTCCGTCTCTTCCGAAGTCGCGGCAGCGATCGTCTGGATGCCCACCGGTCCGCCGTTGAATTTCTTGATGATCGTTTCCAGAATGAAACGGTCGGTCGGCTCCAGCCCCAGTTCGTCGACGTCCATCATTTCCAGGGCTTTCCGGGCGACGTCCGCCGTGATCATCGCGTGATCATTGATCTGCGCGAAGTCGCGGACCCGCTTGATCATCCGGTTCCCTACCCGCGGCGTCTTGCGACTCGATTTGGCGATTTCCTGGGCGCCGCTTTCATCCAATGCGACTCCCAAGATATTTCCGCTGCGGCTGATGATCTGCTGCATCTCATCATCGCTATAGAACTCCAGGCGGTGGGTGGCACCGAAACGGTTGCGGAGCGGATTGGAAATGGCGCCCAGACGGGTGGTCGCGCCAATCAGCGTGAATTTCGGCAGATCCAGCTGCAACGTCCTGGCCGACGGGCCTTTCCCGATGATGACATCCAATTTATAATCTTCCATCGCGGGATAGAGAACTTCCTCGATCAATTTATTCAGTCGATGAATTTCATCAATGAAAAGCACGTCGCCGTCCTGGAGGTTCGTCAAAATCGATCCCAAGTCGCCCACTTTCTCAATGGCCGGCCCGGAAGTGATCCGGATGTTCACACCCATTTCCTTGGCGATGATGTGCGCCAAGGTCGTCTTGCCTAAACCGGCCGGACCGTACAGCAGGACGTGTTCGATGGATTCGCCTCTTTTTTTGGCCGCGTCCATGAACATCTGCAGATTCTTGCGGATTTTCTTCTGTCCGACATATTCAGAAAGCCGCTGCGGCCGCAGCGTCGTGTCCAGACTCAAATCTTCTTCCTGTTCCTTGGAATTTGTGATCATTTTGCTTATAAAAGGCGGTAAAATTATTTAAAAACCTGCTCTTGGGACAAAAACTTCTGAAACAAAAGGGTTCTCAGGACGTATTACATCATGATAGGCTCTTTTCGCGCGCATTTCCAGTTCCTTTCCCTGCCATTCCCTAGCCGATCGACTTGATGATAACACAGCTTGACAAAAAAATAAAGCTGTGCTAAACTCGATAATCAAGTGAAAAAGTGCCTTTAAATCAAGTTGTTTTCGTTGACCTGTAGACAGTTGGGGACTCCTATCTTTTGTCCTCAATTCGGGAACTTTCGCCAAGACATGGGCCTCGCGGTTTCGGCTGCGGAGTACCTCGACACCGTTCCTTCCCCGGGGGATTTGTCTTCTGGGACTTGTCTACAGATCAACGAATGCAAAATATAGCTTGCATAAGCAAAAAACCTCCGATCGGAGGTTTTTTTGTCGCGCGTTGAAAGCATATGCTTTCAATCAAAATCGTAGGAAGTAAAAAACAATACGTTAAAAGTATCGCCCGATCATCTCCTCATCAATCTCCAAGTTCTCCCCCTTACCTTCAGCAAAACACTCATAAATTCCGTATTCCAAGTTCTGGATGTTCTTGCCGGCGCCGACCAGAAAGGCAGCCATGGCGCTGCGGCTGCCGCTGCGGCAGATGAAAACCACTTCTTTGTTCCAATCGATTTCCGAAGTGCGCTTTTGCAGTTCGCCCAGCGGGATCAGTTTCGAACCTTTGATATGGATGATCGCAAACTCATCCTCCTGCCGGACATCGATGATTTCCAGCTGGTCTTTCTTATTTTTAATCAGTTCTCGCAAATCCTCCGCCCGGATGTCTTTTACTGGCATATTTTTTACCCTGTTAAATTGCGCGAGGCGCACCGGCTTCGCCGGATTTAACAGGGTGAAGCTTAATTTTTAATCCTGGCCCATTATAACAGATTCTATTTTTAGAGCAAAAAAACGCCGCAAAAATCGCAGCGTCTCTTTTTTTGTTTGAATTTTGCATTCCGCATTTCGCATTCTCCTGCACACTATGAAGTGCACCCCTTCGGAGTATAAACTACGGCAAAATGCAAGTGATGAGCGTTAAGAAATTTCTCCGCGGTAATCCGCTAGAAATTTTAATGAAGAACGTGGCATTTG
Source organism: Minisyncoccia bacterium (assembly GCA_041494985.1). GTDB lineage: Bacteria > Patescibacteriota > Minisyncoccia > Moranbacterales > GWC2-37-73 > JBGQBV01. The sequence goes on along the minus strand of JBGQBV010000032.1, from coordinate 5,215 downwards.
CCCCAGCATCTTCATCCGTGTGCGAGTTTTCTTTCCTCCACCTTTCTTTTGCGGAAAAAGAAAGGTGGAACTGAATCTATATCACACGCTCCACTTCCTCCAACGTCGTTTCGCCTTCGAGGACTTTCAGGATGCCGTCCTGTTCCATGCTGATCATTCCGTTTTCGATGGCCTTGTCGCGGAGCTGCGAGGAAGAAGCGCTTTGCATGATGAGTTCTTCGATGTCGCGGTCGACCACAAACACCTCGCTGATGGTAGTACGTCCCTTGTAGCCGATATTGTTGCATTTGTCGCAGCCCTTGTGATCATAGATGTGTTCAATGGGCGGCACGGCCACGCCGGATTTTGGCGAGATGCCGGCCAGGATCTTCTGCATCTTGGTTTTTTCTTCTTCCGTCAGCGGCCTTTGCACCTTGCAGTCGCAGAGTTTGCGCACCAGGCGCTGCGCCATCAGCGCGTTCACAGCCGTCGCCAGATCGTCGCTGCGCACGCCCATATTGATCAGCCGCTGAATGGAACCGGCGGCGTCGTTGGTGTGGAGCGTCGACAGGATCGAGTGTCCGGTCAGCGCGGCTTGGACCGCGATGTTGGCCGTTTCCTCGTCGCGGATTTCCCCGATCATCATGATGTCCGGGTTCTGGCGGAGCAGTGCTCTGAGCGCCGTCGCAAAAGTATAGCCTTCCTTGTCATTGACCGAAGTCTGCAAAATCCCGTCCAGCTGATATTCGATCGGATCTTCGACGCTGATGATCTTGACCTCCGAATTGTTCAGAACTTTCAAAATGCTATAGAGCGTCGTGGTCTTGCCGCTGCCGGTCGGTCCGGTGTTTAGGAAAACGCCATTGGGTTTTTTCGTTTCCTGGATGATCCTTTCCAGATTCTGCTGGCGGATGCCCAGTTTTTCCAGGTCCAGCGCCACCGCCGATTTGTTGAGTAGGCGCATCACGACCGTTTCCCCATAGCCGCCCAAAATGATGGACACGCGCACGTCGACTTTGGTTTCCGTGATGTTCTTGAACGGTTTTTCCAGAGCGATCGTGAACCGGCTGTCCATCACGCCGCCCCGCACCTCGGAAGCGAAGCCGCTCAGGAATTTGATCGAGCCCAAAAGGCTCGGGTATTCGTTGAGCGGGATTTCGGCAATGGTCTGGAGGATGCCGTCCATCCGATAGCGGATCTTCACGTCTTTTTCTTCCGGTTCGATATGGATGTCGCCGACGTTGAGTAGCAAACTGCTGGCAAAGATATACTTCCCGATTTCTTTCTGATTGCCGCTCTGGATGAATTTCCCGAGTGAGGCGATCGAGGACATGTTGTCCGAAACTTTCTGCAGGTCTTCCTCAGAAACGTCGATTGACCGGGACAGCGACTGCTCCATCAGTTTTTCATAGATGTCTTCCAAAAACTCGGTCTGCCCGGTCGCGCCCCAGACTTCTTCCATGGAAGTCAGCCCCTCGATCGCTTTCAAGATGCCGTCCTGCGCCATGGTGATCATCCCGTCTTCCAGCGCGGCTTGCGTTATTTCCCGTTCGCTGCCCATTTCCAAAATAAGCTTTTCAATAGGTTCCGTGATCGTCAGCACCTCGAAAATCCCGATGCGGCCCTTGAAGCCCAGTCCGTGGCATTTGTCGCAGCCGACCGGACGATACAGTTTCTCGACCGTCTTCGGAATGTCCAGCTTGGCTTTCGGGGAAATGATGGACAGGATCTTCTTGATCGAATCGGTCGTTTCGCGCGCCGGCACATATTCCTCCTTGCAATGCTGGCAGAGCTTGCGCACCAGGCGCTGCGCGATGAAAGCGTTGATTGACGGCGCAATCAGGTTCGGCTTGATGCCCAGCTCGATGAACCGCGGAATCGAAGCCGGCGCGTTGTTGGTGTGCAACGTCGACAGCACCAGATGTCCCGTCAGCGCCGCGTTGACCGAAATGTCCGCCGTCTCGTCGTCGCGGATTTCCCCGACCAGGATGACATCCGGGTCCTGACGCACGATGGCCCTCAGGCCTTCCGAGAAAGTATAGTTGCGGTCTTTCTGGACCTGCGTCTGCGAAACGTTCTTCACTTCATATTCGATCGGATCTTCAATGGTGATGATCTTCACGCCAGCGGTGTTCAGCTTGTTGACCAACGCATAGAGCGTGGTGGTCTTGCCGCTGCCGGTCGGGCCGGTGGTCAAAATCATGCCGTGCGGCTTGGCGATTTCTTTCTGCACGCGTTCATAGGCTAAGCCCTTGAGTCCCAAATCTTCGACGGAAAGCATGATGTCGGACTGGCTCAAGATGCGCATCACGATCGATTCGCCATGGTTGCCCGGAATGATGTTCGTCCTGACGTTGATCTTGCCGTTCTCCATGTCCACGGAAAAATGGCCGTCCTGCGCGATGTCGCGGATGTTGATCTTCATCTTGGCCATCATCTTGATGCGCGACGAAATGAAGTGATAGGTGTCCAGCGGGAACCGGCCGATGTCCTGCAGCACCCCGTCGATGCGGAAGCGCATGCGGACCTCGCCTTCCTGCGGTTCGAAATGGATGTCGCTGGCTTTCATCTTCACCGCGCCCGCCATGATGATCGAGATGATCTGCGTGGTCGGGATTTCCCGGATGCGTTTTTTGAGCTCCAACATGTCGCCGAATTCCTTTTCAAATTCGTCCAGGTCTTTCCCGCTCAGCGTGATCTGCAAGGATTCCAGATTTTCCAGCAGCGGCATGTCCGTATATCTTTTCCAGATTTTTCCCAGCGATGAATTGGAGATGACATAAAGATGCACCACCCACCCGTTATCACTTTTAAGCTTTTCGATGTAAGCCAAGGTTTCCTTGTTGGCCGGATCAGTGATGCCGATCCGCATTTCCTTGCCCAGTTTCTGGAAGACGGCCACGTTATATTGGCGCGAATCCGCTTCACTGATCGAACGCATGTCATCCGCGCTCACCGGAAAGACGTTGAGGTCGACGTACGCCAAGTCATGGTCCGCCGCCAGCTGCGCCGCCTTTTCCTCTTCGGACTCACCGCGCATTTTCTTCATCAGCTTCCCCGCTTGGACGTCCTTGTCGGTGTCGCGCTCGATTTGTTTAGTGGAAACGTGAACCATAGCTATTTTTGTTTTTATTGTTTACCTTGCCTCGCCATAGCTTTCTAAAAGAAAGCGGCGGCAGGTATTTTTTTGTTTCGTAAAGGGTCTTTCTTTCTCAAATTATACCCTGATTCGGGCAAACGCGCAAAACACGTCGCTCGCGAGCGACGTGTTTAAAATATCATAAAAAAAGTTCTACTTCTGCTCAGCCAAGAGCGCACGCAGTTTGGCCACGACGCGCTGCCCCGCTTCGGTCGTGTCGGCCGCCTGTTCGTGGAATTCGCAGGAATCGCTGTTGGTCGCCGTGCCCAAGGCCGCAGCGATCTTTTTCAGCTGGTCGCTGCTGTTGCTGCCCTTGATGACGCCGCGCACCTGCCCGGCCGTTTCGTTGTACAACACCATAAACAGCCGCCCGGCGGAATAGTTTTCCTTGATTTTGTCCAAGATGAATGGAATGTCGCTCGGATTGCTGCGGCTCTGCACAAAATCCTCGAGATACACCGGCGCCCAGGCTAGTGCCAGGTCTTCCTCCCAGAAGAGGCGCGCCATCACGCGGCCCCACAGCTTCAAAAGGTGGAGCGGCTGCGTCTTATAGAGGTAGCGGATAATCTTCTGCTGGTCCGCGCCTTTCGCCATCAGCGTAGCCGCGATCTGCAAAGATTTGGGCGTGGTGTTTTTCTTCTGGAAGCTGTTGGTAGCGTCGATGATGCCCGCCAACAGGCTTTCCGCGATCGCCTCGTCGATATTCTTCTCGTTGATTTTCTGGAAAAGGTCGGCCACGACTTCCGCCGTCGAGGAAGCGGCGATGTCCACGATGTTCACCTGCCCGAAATTGTCGTTCTCGCCGTGATGGTCGATGTTGACGACCGGCACTTCATAGAAGATGTCCGGATTTTCCTCATAGACTTTGCCCAGCGATTCCTTGTCGGGGCTGCCCAGCACGATCACCACGTCATATTTGAACTTGGCGGGGATGAACGAAAAGTCGCGCGGATCGATGGAACCTTTTTCCGGCGTGATGAAGATCCTGAGCTGTTCGCCGCTGCGCTCGGTGCGCACGTTCGTGATCTTATTATTCTCGGTGTTGAACGCCAGGACGAAGTCGCGCGCACCCGCCAGATTGTTGATCATGTCCTCCGGTTTGGTCAGAAAAGAAAAACGTTCGGAAAAAGTGTCCTCTTCCGGCGTCACGACGGTCGCTTCGATCCCCATTTTTTTCAAGAAGAAATACGTCGCCCAGGCCGAGCCGACCGCGTCGCCGTTCGCCGGACGCGCCATGAAGACCAGCGCGTGCTTCGCGTTTTTCAAGACGTTGTCCAGTTGTTGGGAGGGTTCGAGACTCATTTGGTTGGTTGCAATTTACGCCTTTCAAAACAGTAATATAAAATAGCAGGCTTTGATATCTATGTCAATAAAGACTTGACAAAATGGCACTTTTGGAGTACTATGCATAGATTTATAAAATACACCCTTATGACAAACAATACTCCAAAAACAGCTTCCGTTTTTTCCCGCCAAAAAAGAGCGGCGATTTTTCTGGCTGTCCTGGCGCTGTTCGTCCTGACTTCCGCCGGCAGCTGTTCGGCCTATGTCGCCCCCGATTGGGCGGCGCAAGCCCGCAACAATGCGCGCCAGCAGGTGCACAGCAAACCGGTCACCGTCAATTTGAAAAAGCAGCTCCGCGACAACAAGCGACAAAAGGCGCACGGCAAAAAGGTCAAAGTCGACAAATCGAAGGAAAAAAAGAACAACGCTAGGCAGAAATCCAAAAGCAAACCGTATAAATATGACCGGAAAGCGGAACTGCGCCTCAACGCCCGGCAGAAAGTAATGTAAAAACTGCCAGAATGCGCGCTTGACCCAGCACTAACTTTGCACCGCGCCAAAGGCGCAAAAAAAGATGCGTTTACCTATTCTACTTAATTTTCATGAATAATGATGTTTTATTATTAAAAGACGATCATAAAAAGTGCAAAGTTGGTGCGGGGTTGACAAATTCGGTTTTCGGGTGTATAATGTAAGGTCAGTATGAGTTGTTTGACAATCAAATAAACCCTACACAAAGCCCTTTCCGGGCAAGGAGGATATCATGAAATACGGCTTGTATTTGCTGCTTTTAGTGGCAGTTATGGCAATCTT
>JBGQBV010000031.1:0-8495 GCA_041494985.1 Minisyncoccia bacterium | reverse complement strand
AGGACGAAAAACAGGACCAGATTTATCAAAAGCCCGATCCATGACCCGGCCAAGAAATAATATCCCCGGGTGAAAACATTGTTATACCAATGCGACAAAAGGGTTGCGACAAAAAAACTCGCGGCCAAGAATATGAAGGTTGCCAGCAGCATTCTTTCGGCTCTGGGTGATATGTCGAAAAAATGCAAAATGGAAAAATAAGCTATCGCATGGAATGCGATATACGCAAGGACCAATATGAACAAGATTCCGGAAAACAGCATAATTTTTTTCATACACCCCCACACCTAATTAAATTAGATTATTTTTTAAAAATTCTTCTTTTCACTTTTTATTATATATTATAATGCATAGTACATAAATTCAATCAGGTGTGGGGGTAAATTTATATCCGAATGATAGCACGAATAAAACCAAACGGATAATGCCTATCTAGGCTGCACTATCAACATCCCCTTTTCCATAGTGCCTGTCGGAGCTTGGGGCGGATTGACGCCGCTGGGATATTCCCAGATAGCCCCGAACAGGACGTTCTCGTCATAGCGGTAACCGCTGCCATGCTTGGTTCCGGAATCATTCGTGATGAATTCCTTTGTGGTCGGATCATAACCTATGATGACCAGCATATGGACGATCGGACCGGGAGCGGTATAGCTCGGATTGTCTAAAGCCTGACCGAAGGCCGGAACCAGGACAATGTTACCCTTTTGCAGTTCATCCTTTATGTCAGACCGTGTTATGTTTTCTCGAGCTGCTATATTTTTATAATGGAAATCTTCCCGGAAAATTCTCTGGATGTCATAGATGTCCGTGTCGGCATCGTATCCGAATGTCTTGTTTTCAAAATCCACTATTTTCAGGATCTGGCTTTGCGCGTCCTGGGCTGGAATCGTCACGGTCCCGGCAATCCACCCCATCGCCATCACCACTGAGGCTTCCTCGCAGGCGTTTTGAAAAAGCGGATTGCTCCAATTGCCAAACGGAGCCTGCACGACAAAGGGAACTTTCTGCTCGATTTTCTGCGTTATCGCCGCACTGACAGATATGGACGTTTTTTGCGCCGCCGGAGCGCTGACGCCAGACGAAACCGCTGACTGCAAAGTTGCCTGATTCTGGACCGGGACTGCCGACTCAGGTCCATTCAGTTCGCCTGCGACCAAATATCCCGCACCGACGCAGATTATGGAAACCAAGGCGATGATAAGAATTTTTCTGATCATATGCCGATTATATATCACATTCCTCTTTTTTAACATAAACCGCCCCACCCTTTTGACAAAGAAAAAGTTTCTTTCATACCAAAAGGGTGGGGCGGTTTTTATATGTTATCCGAGAAGTTGTTTATAATTGTTCGCCCAGTAGAAAATCAGATTCGCGTACCAATCATATCTCCACGACGTGTTTCCTGAGAGATATCTTTTCGCCGCGTTGCGTTCCGCATACCGGTTATGCGCGGTCACGCCGGAAACGTCTGAGACTTTCAGCGCCATCGCCACCGCGCCGTCCTGCGCGTCCCATGGATCAGGATTGTCCTTGCCGACAATGGCAGCGATGCGGTCCTTGTATTCAAGCCATGTATCCGGCATGAATTGCGGCACGCCCATCGCCCCGCCGGTACCCGCATAGGCCTCGCCGGGATTGCACGACACCTGCAGTTTTTCATAATCATATCCGAGACTTTTGGCGATATCCTTCACGATGTCCCGGCGATGCTGGAACGTGTCCCAAGCTTTGGAACTGAGCTGGCCATTCTCATGTGCTTTCCCCGCGCCGTCTTCCACTTCCTGATAGGTGCACTGGCCGGGATTCTGCCCGAGATCGGATTCGACCACCAGCATTCCCATGAGAAAATCTTTCCGCACTCCGGTGGCGGACGCTGCAAACTGGGCCGCCTTTTCCATTTCGCCCGGATCGGATACTGGCTGAGGAACGGCTGGCTGATCATCCCTGTCTGGAGAATCTGCAGCTTGGGTGTGAGGCACTGATGCCAGTGACAAAAAAAGTACTAGAAACAATCCTGCAAAAATCCTGCCTGACGTCATTTTCTTGATACTAATATGTTTATCCTTAATGATTACCGTGACCTGCAGTTTGAGACAGCAGGCGCTATTCGGTTGTTTTGACGAAAACAAAAAAAGAGTTCCATACGGAATCTCTTTCTATAATGTCGCAACTAAGCGTATCCCAGTAACCCTATTTTGTCAACTTATCCGACCCGCTGATCAGCTTTTCTTGAAGGCGATCTTTGCCTGCTGGAGACTGACCAAAGGCGGCTGCTGGCAGATTTCGGCGAAGCCTCTGACAACGACCGAAGCGGGCTTTTCCTTTGTCGCAAGCCGCAAACTGTTTCTCACCGCATCTGTCGGATCGACCAGTTTCACCGTGAAATTTGCAATCGAATCAGGATCGGTTATGGGCAAATTCTTCATATCTTCCTCCCTTACCTGCACGATAACCTCGTTGCCGCTGTTTTTGTCTTCCGGGGAAATCCATCCTTGTATCCTGGCTTCGCCTTCATAGTAATGAGGCTTACAGGCATTGCCGGCCTGCTTCGTCAAAAGTGCCTGCGATACGCCTGCCGGCTTCATCCTTTGAAGCCAAAAGATGCCGGAGACGATTATAGCTACAAGCAAGATGATACCGATGGCAAATTCGCTCGCAATTTTTTTATTCATTTTTTTGTTTTGCTTTTTATCTGTCGCTACTATACCACAAAAAGGCAAGGATTGGAAATATCAACGTGCGTACTACATCTTTTTCTTCCGGATGACGTACATCGGACGGTTGATGACTTCACTGTGGATGTTCGCTATATATAATGCCATCAATCCGATGGACATCAGGACGATTCCCACCAGGAACAGGATCAGGATTGCCAGATTTTCCGCGTCGGAAAAGGTCGAAGCGAAATGGGTATGGAAAACATATTTGCCCAGCAGGATGTAGAATCCGGCGATTCCCGAAACAAGCGTGATCACGATGCCCAGATTGCCGGCCAATTTCAGCGGGAGAAGACTCAAGGAAACGAAGCTGCCCAGGGCCAGCTTGAACAATTTCCAAAAACTATAGCTGGCATCGCCGTTGATCCGTTCGTTCGCATCGAAATATATGTAGTCCCGTTTGAATCCCAGCCAGTCGATCAGGGCCCGCGTCATGCGGTTGGTTTCCGTGAAACGGTTGAACTCGCTGATCACCGCCCGGTCCAGCAAGCGGAAGTCTGTCGCGTTGGGAACGATTTTCACTTCGGCGATCCGATTGATGATCTTGTAGAATATCTTGGATCCGATCCGCTTCAGCAATCCCACGCTTTTGTTCTTGTTTCTGACGCCGACAACCACGTCGAATCCATGCTCCCATCTTTTGATGAATTCCGGAATGAGCTGCACAGGATGCTGCAAATCGGCATCCGCCATGATGCAGGCATCCGCCAGGCAATTGTTCAGGGCGGCTGTCGTGGCGACTTCCTTGCCGAAATTACGTGAGAAATCGATATATTTCACGCTGCTGTCGGCGGCGGCCAGCTTTTCGATTTCCGCCAGCGTCCCGTCGCTGCTCCCGTCGTTCACGAACAGGATTTCAAAAACATAACTGCCCCGCAAGGCAGCAAGGACTTTTTGCAGCTCGCCATGAATCAGCGGAATGTTTTTTTCCTCATTGTGGGCAGGTATGATGATTGCGATTGATTTCATCGGATTATGGGCTATATATGGAATTACGTTCAGTTATAATATACCATATGTGCCGCTTTAGTAAACCCCGCACCTGGAATATGCGCCTGGAAACATTCGGATGAAATTTTTTGTTTTTCACCAAAAAAGCGCCCATTCGGGCGCCCTTTTGAATTTATTTCGTCGCCCCGCCCATTTCCCCGCTGCACATCCTGCAGATGCTCTTGTGGATTGCGATCTCATTGATCGCGGAAAGACCCACCAGCACATAGATTATCCGTGAAATAATGGCCATCTGGCCTCCAAACAGACTGCCGATTTCCCACCCGAACAGACCGGCGAGAAGCCAATTCAGGCCTCCGATGATCAGAAGGGTAAAGGTAACCGCATGTAAGCTTTTCATATTATTTGTACATCTTTTCAGATTATCGCAAATGCCGACCTTTTTATGCTCATTTGCGTTGTTAGTATTGATACACTTAAAGTCCGCGTTACTTTCAGTCAGGCTGCAAAAAACACCCGAGCGGGTGTTTCATTTTATTCCTTCAATAAAAGCGACCAGACGCCGAGCACAATCGCGATCAGTATCCACTGCGTGCCAGCCAGCCATAGGTTCAAATGGAAAACCGAAACTAGTGCTGCCAGGACGACTGCGACGACTGAAAGCCAAAAAGCGAATTTTGAGCATTTTTCGTGTTTCATATCACACCTCCGATCTAGAATATGATTTGATATGTTTTTATTATAGCACGAAAATGACAGATATTAAAAAGCCTATGCAAAAACGTCCCGAAGGACGTTTTTGCTCTGCGCGATATGAAGACACTTCTTTTACAGAACCGGGACAGTTGCTGCCGTAGCAGTCGTGTCAGTGGTTCCAATTGCGGTTGTGTCAGTTGCAGTTGTACCGGTCGTGGTCGTGTCAGTAGTTCCCGTTGTTCCAGTCGTATCCGTGGTTCCGGTGGCAGTGGTAGTCGCAGTCGTGTCCGTAGCGGTGTTATCGATCGCATTCTCCACCTCATCGGTCAATTGGGCTTCTTCCTGATCATTTATCGGGGTCTGCTCATAGTTGTTCAGGAATCTGGAAACCCATCCGAAAAGGCTGAAGCCGCTTTCATTGGTGGTGATGATGGTCTTGATCCTTTCCCGTTCCTGCGTCAATGTTGCCAGCTGCGCTTCGATAAGAGCTTGCTGCTCGGGAGTCTGGATCTGGGTCAGGGTTTGGGTCAATTTGCGGATTTCATTGCGGTTATGAACCAAGCTGCTGCGGAGCTGTCCCAGGTTTTTGTAATCCGTTCCGAAAAGGAAAGTTTTGACCTTGCCCCTTGTTTCCACCTGCGCAATCGCATCGGTCGTCTGAGCCTGGGTTTGCTCCTGCTCTGCGACAACCTGCTGGATCTGGTCGCTGACTTCCGTGTTGCCGGCAGTTTTCTGCTCATCAGCCACTTCCTGTAAAGTCTTTGCCACTTTTTCGGATTTATCCTTATGGATCTGGGCATTGGTTGTTCCTTTAACGCTGTCTGCTTTTTCAAAATTCTTGATATTCACTGTTTTACTCCTGCCTTGCGCTTTGGATTTGGCATTGTCGTTCTTGGCAAAAGCCACGAACGAAGCGCAACCGAATACCAGCGATAAGGCGATGCCGAACAGATACGAGAGCTTTGTTTTTTTGTTCATATTGTTTTTTAATTGATTATTTTTTATTATTATTGGAACAACTTTACCGCCCAGCCGAACAAACTGAATTTGTTTTCGTTCTGGGTGATGAAGTTATCGATGTTCGTCTGCTCTTGCTGCAACGTTTGGATCTGCGTCTGCAGCTCGGTTTTGTCCTGATCATTTTCCGCCTTGCCGGCAAGTCTCGCGAGCTGAGTGATCTGATTTTTTGCCATCACCATCTGGCTTCTCAGGTCACCGAGATTTTTGTAGTCGCTGCCAAGAAGGAAGGTCTTGATGCTGCTTCTGTTTTCAACCGCGGTGATTTCTTCTGCCACCTTGTCTTTCGCGTCGTTTTGCTGTTGAGCGATGACTTTCACTTGTTGTCCGATGCCGCCTTCCCTGTCAGCGACAGCTAAAAGACTTTGGACGAAAGTGGCCACCGCACTGCGATGCGCTTGCGCGGTTACTTGTCCCTTGTTTCCCTTTGATTTATCCTTATTCCCATTGTCGGTTGCCGTGTCTGTCGCATCTGTTGTTGCTGCCAAAGTAGTATCCGCCGTCGCTACAACCGTATCCGTATTTTTTTGTCCCGCGTTCACGTTTTTATTTTCCATTTTTGCGCTTTGCGCCGCAACGACAGTTTCCGGTTTAACCGCCATGGCTTCCTGCGCCGAAACAGCGGACACCGCAAAAACAACGGATGTCAATCCGATTGCTGAGACAGCGACCAACTTGAACTTTGTTTTCTGCATAGTTTTTTATTTTTTAATAATAACGATTATTATTATACACCTATGTTCGGGTATACGGAACACTTGTTAGAAATATTTCATCATCTTGAAAACATTACCTTTAGTGATCTGCTTGGCGTTTCCATTTCCATTGCCATTGCCCTGCTGACTATTGTTTTGGAGCATTTTTTTCGGCGCAATCCTGTTGCTGTTGTTTTGGACAGGCTTGCTTTGATTGCCTTTCATTCCGTTGTTTTTGACACTATTGCCCTGTCCGCTTGCCGGATTACTTCCGGGCTGCTGCATCTGCTGGTTTTCGGATTGATCCGATTTTGTCTGATCAGATTTGGCTTGATTGCCTTCTTTGCCCATGCCGGTTTCCTGTTTTGCACTTCTGACAGTCTTAAAATCCTGCGAAATCATTTTTTCATAGGCCGGCAGGGTTTTTTCCATTTTGGCCTCGACATTGTCCGCCAGACCTTTTTGATTCGAATAAAAACCGAAAGCTGAATTGGCAATCAATAATATCGGCACCGCCACAGCCAATCGCAATTTATAAAGACTGGAAATTTTCCGATTGATCTGCAGGATGCCGAAAAGCGACACAGCCAGCAGCAGCGCCCAAGCAAGAAAAGCGACTGACAAAAAAGATCCTTCTCCGAAGTTGCTGTAGAAATAGATCATTATCATTCCCGAGATGAGAAAGCTTGCCAAGAGCACGACGTCCAGAAGTCCGAAAGAAAAATTCCTGGCCGCGAAAAACCAGCGCGGGCGGACTGCGATCTTTTCCTTTTCGATCCTATTTAATATTTTCTTATCTAATTCCATATTTTTCCACCTTAGATTTGAACAACTGTTTGGCTCGCCGGATCAACGTCCCTACCGAGGACACGGGTTTTCTAAGTATTTCGGAAATTTCCTCGTAGGATTTGTCTTCCACATATTTCAGAAACAGGACTTCCTTGTATTTCGCCGGCAATTCGCCGATTATCTTCTCGAATTCCATCCTTTTTTCCTCGGTCAGGATTTCTTCCATGTGGTCTATCTCGCTGCGAAGGGTCTCCAATAAGTTCTTATCTTCGTCATCCAGTGAAGCCTGGTCCAGATGCTTCTTGTTCTTCCGCCAATAGTCGATCGCCTCGTTGTGGGCGATGCCATAGAGCCAGCTGGAAAATTTTTTGCCTTTCTGGCAGCTATATATGTTTACGTAAGCTTTGATGAAAATGTTTTGCACGATGTCTTCCAGGCCGTCCTGACTTTGCCCGGTGATCCGCCTGACATAGGCAAAAAGGCGCTTGTCATAGCGCCGGATCAGCACGGCGAAAGCCTCTTTGTCCTTTGGAACAATCTCCACGATTTCCTCGTCGGTTTTCTGTTCAAAAATATCTGCTTTCATAAACGCTTTAATTATCCACCATTTCGCATCAAAAGCAAGGATTTTTATCGGGAAATAAAAAAAACTGGCTCCGCATTCGCGAAACCAGTTGGTATTCTCTCTGCAATGTTTCCGGGTCAATTGTGATAGGGTCCCTGGAAAACTTTTGCTATGTCTTCCGCCGACATCACTATCACTGTTGGCACCTGGGCCGGTTCGGCTGCCTGAGCGGACCCCCCGGAGCCTGAACCCATAGAAAATCCTCCGGAAAAAACGCCTCCCAGCCACAAACCGCTGACCACGCAAATAGGCATTGCAACAGAAAAGCACACCCACTCGACCTTGGTCATGCCAAGGATCTTTTCCCTCCTGAACACCAAGGCAAAAAATTCCCTGACAGCAGCCCGCAGCCGTCCGGTTCTCCTGAAACCCAGCTCCCCCACTTCACCCACCACCATCGTTCTTTCCATAATTGTCCGATCTCCTTTCCTTTTTTAGAAGCTTTAAAACGCAATTGTTAAACAACCATCCTACCCGCAGCATACTATGTATTACACCTGTTTTCCAGATTTGTCAAGACAACGCAAAAAACACCATTCAAGGTGTTCTTTTAAAATAGCTCATCGTAAGCTATTGTGGTTAGCCCTCAAGTTGTGTTATCCGAAATTCATTGTCCCATCCCTTTGCAAGCAAAGAGACGGACGACCGATAGATTCACCCTGAATAAATTCAGAGTTTCACCTTATCTCCCTAGAAAGGAGGTGATCCATCCACAGCTTCCGCTACGGATGCCTTGTTACGACTTCACCCTTATCACCGATCCCACCGTTGTCCCCTTTATAAAGAAGGGCCTTCGGGTGTTACCGACTCTCTTGGTGTGACGGGCGGTGAGTACAAGATCCGAGAACGTATTCACCGGGGCGTTCTGATCCCCGATTACTAGTAAATCCAGCTTCAAGGAGTCGAGTTGCAGACTCCTATCCGAACTGAGACGCACTTTTTGAGATTAGCACCATGTTGCCATGTAGCGACCCATTGTATGCGCCATTGTAGCACGTGTGT
>JBGQBV010000030.1:0-8515 GCA_041494985.1 Minisyncoccia bacterium | reverse complement strand
GGCAAAGACCAGCAGGACGATTCCGACATAAGCCGCAAACCGCTTGAGCTCATCTTTTTTTAAATATTCAGCAATTTTTTCCTTTTTCCATATTTCCAAGTGCAACAGGATCAAGAGCCCCGAAACACCGATGAGAGTGAAGAAACCGAAGAAGTGCAGCTGCGAACCGATCGTGATGCCGACCGCCCACAGCGCCAGCCACCATTTTTTGCGTTTTTCATTTTCTTCGTTGAGAAATCTCAGCAGTCCGTAGAAACTCAATAAAAGGAAGAATTGCAACGAATTCGGATTCCAGGCAAAACGTGAATATTGGATGATGATGAAGGAAAAGGCATACATCGCCGTGATCATCAGGGAATGCTTGCGGGAAAAATATAGTCGCGCGAAAAAATACAGCAGCAGTATGGCGGCCATCGAAAAAAACAGGTCCGGATAGGCCAACACGTATGGCTCCGTTGAATGGAATATTTTGGCCGAAGCGTATTGGAAATAATAGAAAATGGGTCCCAAGCGTAAAAAACCATGCTTGAGTTTCACGGCGCCGGCACGCGCACCCAGAAGCGGCAGATATCCAGGACCTTTATCGACGATGTTTTTGATCAAAAGCGCATCGCGCGACTGGTCCATCTTGAAATAGAGCCAATCGTCAAATCTGTATGTCCGCACGAAAAACGCAGCCACAATGACAACAAACAGCGCAATTGCGATCCAGTTCTTTTTTGTTATATTTATTTTCAACTTATTATATATGCTTAAATTTTGTTTAAAACAGCGAGAAAAGGGTTCGATTTTGCTTCATATCCATATTGGATACGCCTGCCGCTAAAACACCTTTCACGCCTTCCATTATAACCCCTCTGGAGCGATTTGAAAAGAACCCCCGCTATTGTCGCCGCAAACTACCCGTCCTCTGGCTAATTTTTTATTTTTAAGCTACAATTGTGCCATGTGGATTGAAAAAATCAAAATGTTTTTGGGGAAAATAAACACCAAAAACGGACGTATTTTAGTCCTTATCGGCACCATAATCTGCGTCGGAATTTTTTTTCGTGCCTACAATTTCAGCAATTGGCTTCATTTTGAAATCGACCAGGTTTATGATGTCGACATCGTTTCTCCTGTCGTGGAAAACGGCATAGCCAATCTGCCGCTCCTGGGTCCCAATGTCGGCGGAGGAATGCTACGACTGGGACCGGCTTTTTACTATATGGAATACGTGAGCGCCAAAATTTTCGGCGACACGCCGACAGGACATGCCATGGATGTGCTCATCCTATCAATCCTGTCTCTTCCCCTCTTCTACATCTTTTGCAGGAGATATTTCTCCACCTACGAATCCATCGGGCTGCTGGCAATCTTTTCCACTTCCCTCTATTCCGTGATGTATTCTCGTTTTTCCTGGAGCCCGAACGTCCTGCCTTTTTTGATGCTTTTTTCCTTCTATGCCCTGCTGCGCAGCGTTTCGCCCAAAGAAAAACATCCGGCACGCTGGTTTCTGGCTTCTGTCTTCGCCGTGACCATAACTTCCCAAATCCATTTCAATTCGCTTTTTGTCGCCCCGCTCATCGCTGTAGTCTTCACTGCCATCAAAAGACCCCGATTCGATTGGAAAACATGGCTCTCCGCCTTGGCGATCATCTTCATCATCTATTCGCCGGTCATCCTGAACGATCTGAAGACGCACGGGGAAAATTTCAAACGCTTGGAAATAAAACTTAAGAAGACAGACGCGAAAGGCGGAAAAAACACTTTTGATATCCAAACGATTGTTCGAGCTGCTGAATATAACGCTTATGAATACTTTTTCATCAACACCGCCAATGACCAGGGAAACGGCCTGAATCTGAAAGATTACGGTTTTTCATGCAAGGCCTGCACTGAGAATGTCGGCTTGAAGACTCTTGCCATAATCATCTTCCTGTCGGCGTTGGCTGCCCTGGCCGTCGCCTTGCTCAGGGAAAAGGATGTGGAAAGAAAAAATTTCCTCTTGCTGTCCGCGCTGTGGTTTTTGGTTTCTTTCGCTCTTTTTTATACAGTCGCCAAATCGTATCGGATGTATCCCCGCTTTTTCCTGCTGGTCAGCCCTCTGGCGATAATTTTTTCCGGCTTCATCCTGCAATACATCGGATCGGGAAAAAGCAAATTACGATTATCGATATTCGCCGTCATAATCTCATTGCTGATGGCACTCAATGTCCAGAAAATCAGCACCGTCTTCCGGCAGCTCCAAAACGATCCGAAAACAGCTGCCGATTTCATTGAGGTTGAGGACATCTTCCCGGACACCAACAGGATCACTCTTGAAGAACAGCGGCGTGCCGCTGATTATATGAAGTCGAAATACCAGGAAAATAACTACCCTGTGTACATAAGGAGCGTATCTGAATATATCCCGAGTTTCTGGTACCTGCTGGGAAAGGACGGCATCTATTATTCCAAGGATTTCAATAAGAACACTTTCTTCTTGCAGGGCAATTATTTTTTAATAACCTATTCCGCCAAGGGAGCCGGAGGTGTTCGCAATTTCACGGAAAAAGAATCCCGGATTTTCGGCAAGCTCAGGGTCCAATATCTGGAACCCGTGCAGGCGACCATTTTGAGCCAACCGGAATCGGAAAAAAACATGCGGCCTGACCTGGAAATAATGTCACGGCTCCTGACTTGGAAAAAACTTTTTGCCAAACAGCTTTAATTAGGATAACCTTCGAAGTACTATGCAATTCACGCGCAAAAAAATGCTTATAGTTTCAATCCTTTCTTTTGTGATCGTTTTCAACTTGTTTTTGGGGCTTCCCCGCCTTTCCAGGTTCTCCGCCGTCGATGAGCCCTATTGGACATACGGGCGCATTTCCAAATTCTGGAAAGCGGTTGCCGCGGAAAAATGGAGCTCGACCAATGTCAACGACAAACCGGGAATCACCGTGGCGATCTTGTCCGGGACAGGACTTCTCAAATACGATCCGCTGCAATACAAATCCCTGCGGGAACAGCCGAAAACCGCAAGCCAGCTGGATGACTTCCGTTCGATCAATTTTTATTTCCGTTTGCCGATCTTTCTTTTCTGCACATTGATGCTGCTGGCTTTCTTTTTCTTGTTGAATAAACTTTTCGGAAAAACCGTGGCGCTGCTAGGTTTCATCCTTATCGGACTATCCCCCATTCTTTTTGGCATTTCCCTGATCATCAATCCTGATTCGCTTTTATGGATTTTCTTGCCACTGTCATTGCTCAGCTATTTCGTTTTTCAAAAAGAAGAAAAGAAATCATATCTGGTCGCGAGCGGAATTCTCCTGGGACTGGCGCTGCTCACCAAATATGTCGCCAATATCCTGTATATTTTCTTTTTCCTGCTGCCCTTCCTGGAATATATCTTCATGGAAAACAAACCCGACCTGACAGCCTATCTGAAAAAATCATCCGTAAACTATCTGGTCTTGGTGCTTATCTCGATGGCGACCTTTTATGTCCTCTATCCGGCCACTTGGGCGCATCCGCAGGTCCTCCTGGACGGCACTTTTCTCAGCAAAGCCTTCAAGACCACCTGGCCGCTTTTTGCCGGACTGATCGCCCTTATCGGAGCTGATATCCTCCTTTTTAAAAGCAAAGTGACCAACTGGGTTATGGATTTTGTCTCAAAAAACAAATCTCTTCTAGTACAGCTGACCACCGGAATGTTTCTCCTGATAATCGCATTCGTATTCATCGACACCTATCTGGGAATGAAGACTTTCGACCTTGAAGGAATACTCTCGTCCCCCAAAGGCATAGGCGCAAAAAATATTTTTGACTCATACGCCGGCGCCATATTGGCAGACACATACAGCCTGATTTTCGGCATGCATCCGCTCGCTTTTGCCGCCTTGCTGGCCGCACTCGTTTTCAACCTGAAGAAAAAAACGGCCTACACCCGGGAAGCTTTGACTGTTTTTTATTTCACGATCTTCATCCTTTTCTATTATCTCGCCTCTTCGGTCAATGATGTGGCTGCCACGGTCCGCTACCAGATAACGCTCTATCCGCTGGCCCTCATGATCAGCGCCATCGGCATGTCCTATGTCATCTCGCTGAAACATGTCCGAAAATATATCTCCAAAAAATTGTCCTGGGTCCTGGTGCTCCTTGTCGTGGCACCCAGCCTGTTTTTCGTGCGCCCCTTTTATTTCACCTATGCTTCAGCGCTCCTGCCGCAAAAATATCTGCTCAATACCAAGGATATGGGAGATGGCAGCTATGAAGCGGCGAACTTCCTCAATCAGCTTCCCAATGCCGGTTCCTTGATTGTCTGGTCTGATAAGGGAGCGGTCTGCGAATCATTTGTCGGGGATTGCCTTACCGGATACGCAGGCAAGGAACTCAGGGCCATACACTTCGACTATTTCGTAGCTTCCGCCGGAAGAAAATCCAAATCGATAAAAATATCCACCACGTTCAAAAACAACCTGAATTTCAAAAATCTCTATGATCCGAACAGCCCGGCTGCCTTCAAGCTTATTATCGGAAACAGAACGGACAATTTTATCAAAGTTTCCGAAGGAAATTCGGTGTATGATGATAATAAATAATTAATTGATCGGAAAAAATAGATGACTCCTTTGGATAATCCGAAAATGAAAATTCATCGCGGCAATTTCGAGAGCAATCTGGCTTTTTTGAAAAAATCCGGGCTCTTGAACAAGCAGATGACCCTCCTGGAAATCGGCTCGGGAACCGGAGCGCTGGTAAAAAATCTCAAGGACGACGGTTTTGACATCATCGGCATGGAAATAAATCCGGAATATGTCTCTTTCGCGAAAAAGGAATTCGGAATCGATCTCATCTCCGAAAAAGGCTGTCTGCCTTTCCCTGATAAAAGTTTCGATGTCGTGTTGAGTTTTGATGTCTTCGAACACATCCCGGACACCCGAGAGCATCTGAACGAAGTCTCCCGCGTGCTGAAAGATGGCGGATATTATCTGCTTGCGACACCCAACAAGCTGACCAATATTCCCTTTGAAATACTCAAGGAAAAAAGCTTCACCAAATACAAGACCTATCATCCCTCTTTGCACACGTTTTGGAAAATCAAAAAAACATTTGAAAGACATGGTTTCGAAACGCGCTTCGAAAACATCCCCCTGGTCAATGATTTCTTCAAGGAAAAAATCAACAGATATCTCGGGCGGTTCGGCCTGCTGGCGATAAAAATCATCAATCCGGATTCCCTGCCTTTGTTTTTGAAAACAAACTTCTACCTGATCGCAAAAAAGAAATAACAAAAAAACCCGGCTTGTCCGGGTTTTTTATTCCTATCTTATATTATTATTCCTTGGTCTTCAGATATGCCGGCAAAGCGGCGAAACTCAAGAGCATCTGCAGCACCCGGCTTATGAGCGCTACGGCGACGACCGCCGCAGAACCTACTCCGAATATTCCGAAAAAGGCGGCATAGGCCCATTCCTTGATCCCGATGTTGTTAATGCTGATCGGAAGGGTGATGACGACGCTGATGATGAAAATCACGGAAAAATAATCGATGATGTTTATCTTTATTCCCAGCGCCCAGAAAAGGACGTAGTTCGACAAAGCCAAGCCGACCACATTATAGACCACGCCGAGCAAAGTGGCCTTGGTCAGGATCCCGATTTCGTTGTATTCATGGAAATCCTTCAGGATTTCCTGAAATTTTTCAGGCACGTATTTTTTCATCTTTTTCCAGAAGGAAAGCCCGGTAGAAAACAATACGGCTATCAGCATGATCAGGGCGGCGACCACGATCGCGTTCAGCGCGACCAAAGTCCTATTGGAGCTGATTGTCTGCCAGTTTATGGCGGAAAAAACGATCGTCAAAAACATCGCAGCGATCAATCCGGTGATCCGATCGACGACGACGCTGCCTGCCGCTTGGATATATCTTTTTTCTTTTTTCCCCAACTGGTAGGCTTTGAAAGTGTCTCCGGCGATGAACGAAGGCATGAAGTTGTTTATGAACATCCCCGTGAGGTACAAGGAAAAAAATTCTTTCAGCGGCGCTTCTATCCCCTTGTAGCCGGCCAGCAGTTTCCACTTGACGGAGGAAATCAGGATGCTGACCAGGAGAAAGATGAAATAGACAGCGATCTTCCAGAGGGATATCCCCTTCAGAAAAAACAGCACCTCCGTCCAGTTTATCTTGAAAATAAGCCAGGACACGAACGCCAGGCTTATGACAAGCTTGAGAAAAAATTTGATGGTCTTGCTTTGCAGTTTCATGTTGAATTTCAATTTTTAATTCTTAATTTTTTCCCCAAGGGATAAGCCCGGAGCAAAAATTTTATAAATAAATCTAAATTTCAAATTTTTAAACACTTAAACATTATTTTAAAAATTACAAAATTAAAAATTACAAAAATTTATCATCCTTCCTGCCTGATTTTTCTCAGATTGGCAGTTTTTTCATACAGGTCGATGTAGCCCTTGGCCACGACTTCCCAGCTGAGCTGCTCGGCCAATTTCCGACTTTCTTCGCCCATGCTCTTTTCCAGATCATGACCCAAGATGAGCTTCTCTATTTTTTCCGCCAGATCATCCGGATCTTTCATCTTGATGATCAGCCCGTTCTTGTTGTCCGTCAAAAGTTCCTTGGTGCCGCCCGTTTCGGTCGCCACGATCGGCAAGCCGCACGCCAGTGCTTCCAGCATCGTGTTGCTCATGCCTTCATTGAGCGAAGGCAACACAAAGACATTCGCCTTTTGGTAATATTCGAGCACGCGGTCATGGGAAACCGGACCGGCAAAAATAATTTTGTCTTTTATTCCCAACCCTTGCACCAACTGCTCGAGAGAACTTTTTTCATTCCCGTCACCGACCACGACCAGGCGCGCGTTTTCATAGCGGGCGGAGAGGATGTTGAAAGCCTGGACCAGAAAGCGGATGCCCTTGCGCGGAGTGACTCGCGAAACGCAGAGGATCGTGAACTGATCCGGATTCCTTTTGGCCGGATCCGGGAAAAATTCCTGCACGTCGATGCCGTTATAGATGACGCCGATTTCCTTCTGCGGTTTCGCTTGCAGCGCCAGATCAGCCAGGCCCTGACTGTTCGCGATGACGAAATACGCGCTGTTCCAGATCTTCTTGATGGTCGGCGTAATCAGCTTGTAGAGCGCTGTGAACCGCTCGCTGTAGCCCGGGACGTCGCTGCCGCGGAGCGAAACGATGTAGGGCAGCTTGAACTCCCATTTGAGCAGCAAGGAGATGAAACCGCACGGCACGGAAAAAAACGAGTGGGTCAAATCATATTCGTTTTCCTTGGCCAGCTTGCGCGCGAACCAGAAGGCCGACCACGTATATCTCAGGAGCTCGCCCTTGGATTGATAGTGGATATTGTCCGGGTTCTTGCCGATCGGCAGTCTGTGGATGGAAATATTTTCGCCCATCTTGAAAAGATGCTGCTTTTCATCGATGGAAGAGGTGATGAAATCCACCTGCAAATCCGGATTTTTCGCGTATTGGCGCAGCAAATAATGGGAGGCATTGCCCGCTCCCCCGCCCAGCGGCGGAAATTCGTAGTTGAAGAATAATATTCTCATAATTTATAATTTATGCGTTATCAATCCAAAAATAATTTAGCGAAATAACCTTCGTAGCCTACTGTAGATATGGACGGGACGGAACAATATTCCACGCCGTTTATCCGCAAACACCTGTTGCTTGTGTGGAGATGGCCGGAATAGATATATTTGACTTGCTTGTTCGCTTCTATCATTTTCTTGAACTTCCCATATATGGGTTGGGTCAACTCAGCACTGACCGGCTTGAAAAATTGAGGAAAAGCGATGTCAGAAGGTGCGATATCGGGAAAAAGCAGGTACCTTTTGAAAATATTATGATGCATCGCTATGAAAATATTCTCATCATCTGCCTTTTCGGTTTCATCCAGTTCTTTTTTCAACCAGTCCAACTGTCCATCCAGAAACCCGCCTGATCCGGTAGGAAACAACTTCGTGGAATCAAGCACGATTATTTTCCAGTTCCCGATATTCTTGCTGTAATAATTGGGCGAATTGAAATATTTCCAGGCTTCCTCCTTGTCATGGTTCCCTTTCGTCCATATGACATTGTCATAATCCTGCATGCAGCTTATGACTTTCTTGGCCTCCGATGATTTTCCGTTCAAGGTATTGTCGCCCAGTGTCAGGATATAATCGACTCCTGATTCCCTTATTCCTTCCAGATTATCGCAATAGCGACTTGGATATAGCACGATTTGTCCGGATTCGACGACATCTTTCTGTCCGCCGGCATGAATATCCGCAACTATTCCCAAACTGAAAGCTTCGGATGGCAAAGGATTCAAAAAAATAAAAAAAGAAACGACTGATAATAATATTTTTTTATCCATCCGATATTTCTTGTGAATTTCTTAATTCCGGCCGATGCCGAAATACGCGAATCCGGCTTTTCTGATGTGGTCCGGCTCATAGACATTGCGCAGATCGACAAAAACATTTCCTCGCATCAGTTCTTTCACTTTTTCAAAATCCAAAGAGCGATATTCGTT
>JBGQBV010000029.1:0-8568 GCA_041494985.1 Minisyncoccia bacterium | reverse complement strand
GTCCCCTTGAACAGCATGTGCTCGATGAAATGCGACAACCCGGACTGATTTTCCTGCTCGAAGCGCGATCCGACATTGACCATCAGCATGACTGCCGCTGTCTGTGTCCCCTGCATCGGCACCGTCAGGATGCGCAAACCGTTTTTGAGCGTGGTTTTCTTGTATTTCATAATATTATCAAAAAAATAATTTATTATTTTACGATTTTTCTCAGCAACGCCATCGGCGGAATATCTTTCTTGTTCACCTTGATATGATACAGTTTGCCATGGCCACCATGCGCCGACTCGACTTCCTTTCCATCCTCATCGCGAATGGACAAAATTCTGATCGGAATATTTTTTTCTTTCGTGATGATTTCCACTTTTTCTTCTTTGCGCAAAGCGTTGTGGATCTTGGCGACCAATTCCTTGCCGTCGCTTTCAATGATTTCACCGACAAACTGGACGTCGTTGTCGGACTGCTGACCGGAAAAATTATGTTCCGGTTCATAGCCCAGTAAAAATCCCTTGGTATAGCCGCGATTGACCAGTTTGTCCAATTCTTTGCTTGCCCAGCGGTATATTTTTCCAGCCTCCCGAGCCGTTTTTTTGCTCAGGGTCGCATCCAGAACGCTTCTATAGGCCCTAGTTACGTTCGCAGCATAATATACGCTCTTATTGCGCCCCTCGATTTTGAACGACGTCACGCCCGCTTTTTTGAGTTCTTCCAAATAGGCCAGCAGATTCAGATCCCTGCTGTTGAAAAAATATGTCCCGTGCGAATCCTCTTCCAGCAAGACCGTCCGCTTGCTTTGCATCTCCTCCACTTCCATTGTCAAAACAGAATTGCAAGTTTGTAGTTTTTGGTTTTTGGTTTTTTGAGATTTGGAATTTGTTTGGTTATTGTTTCTTGTATCTTGTAATTTCCGTTGGTATGACCAACGGCATGGTTGGGTGCAGTCTCCCAGATTGGCGCTCTTGCCGGTCATCCACTTGCTCAGGATGCAGCGGCCGGAATAGCTCATGCACATCGCGCCGTGCACGAAATATTCCAATTCCATTTTCGGAACTTTTCGGTGGATTTCCCGGATATCTTCCAATGTCACTTCCCGCGCCAAAACTATCCGCTTCACGCCCAAGCCCTGCCAGAATTTGGCTGCCTGCCAGTTGGTGGTGTTGGCCTGGGTGCTGAGATGGATAGCGACACGAGGCAGATATTTTTTCACCAGATTGATGATGCCGGGATCAGCCACGATGACGGCATCCGGCTGCACTTTCTTCAAGAACTTCAGATGCTTTTCAATGGCCGGGAGATGAGAGTTGTGCGCGTAGATGTTCACTGTCACGAATATTTTTTTCCCGCGGGCATGAACGTAGCGCGCCGCCTCCAATAAGGACTTTTCCGTAAAGGTGTTGATCCGGGCGCGCATCGAGGTTTCCGGCACGCCGGCATAGACCGCGTTTGCCCCGTATTCAAGGGCATATTTGAGCTTTTCCAAACTGCCGGCCGGCGAGAGCAATTCGAGTTTTTTTGCAGATTTTTTTCCGGTTTTTTTCATAAAAAGATTGATTTTCGGACAGGTTCTAAGTACAGTTTAGAGTACTATCATCCGCCATTTTAGTCAATAAAAAAGAAGCGTCCTTATCGCAATTCAGGGCGCTCCCGGAAAAACATTTTGCAAGATTTTCAGACCGCAGATTCGCTGATGAACGGCTTGATTTTTGTGACCAGTTCCGCCGGGGTGTGCTGGGCTTTGACGAAAAAACTGACCGCGCCCATTTCCGATGCTTGTTGCCTATCGCCGTCATTGTCCAGATTCGTCAGGAAAACCACCGGGACTTTTTGGAAGCGTTCGTTCTTTTTTATTTCTGCCAGCGTCTCGAACCCGCCCATTTCCGGCATGACGATGTCCAGCAAGATGAGGCTGACCTGCTCCGCCTTTTTGTCCAGCCATTTGAGCGCTTCTTTCCCGTTGGCCGCCGGCAGCACCTCAAAACCCTGGTCGGAAAGCGCCATCACATACATCTCACGCAGGTCGTTCTCGTCTTCGGCGATCAACACTGTTTTTTTGTCATATGCCATATTTTTGGATGAAATTCATTCTTAGGTTTTTTCTTAGCTTTTTAATTATATCATATGTTTGCTTTAGCTCCATTTGTTGCTAAACTGTCCATATGGGCACGATCGCCACCAACAAAAGAGCTGTTTTTGACTATGAACTTCTAGACCACTATGAGGCCGGTTTGGCGCTGACCGGAGCCGAGGTAAAATCCATAAAAAACGGCCACATAAGCCTCAAAGGCAGTTTCGTGACCATCCACGACGGCGAATTGTTTCTGACCAATGCCAACATCTCCCCTTATCCCTTCGCCAAGACCACGGCTAGCTATGAACCGACCCGTTCCCGCAAGCTTTTGGTCCGCAAAAGGGAGATTGATTCACTGGTCGGCAAACTGCACATCAAAGGCTTGACATTGGTGCCCCTTCGTGTGTATACTAAGAAACGACTCATCAAGTTGGAATTCGCTGTAGGACGCGGAAAAAAGGCTTTCGACAAGCGGTCGGATATCGCCAAACATGAGGCAAAAAGAAAAATAGAAAGAGCCTTGAAATCATAATAATCAAGATACAAGAAACAAGCACCAAACAAATCACAAAAATCAAACAGCTTGTAATTTTGAAATTTGGTCATTGGTTATTGTTTGGAAATTGGAAATTGATTATTGGAAATTCCCGCAACAATAGATAGGCTCAGTAATCTGTTTTTAAAAATAAAATTTGACACTCCCAGCTCTCCACTCTCTCTTTGAGCGTTGCGGGCTGGGGTTGTTCAGTTTCGACAGGTTGTACTTTTCAAAATATGCAAGTCGATCACTCACGGACATATCGCTAAACTGCCGTGAAAGATATAAGTGCAAACTTCATATCAAAGGCGAAAACTACATTTGCGCAAGCATTTGCAAGTTTCTCTCCTGTTTTAGCTTAAGGCTGAAACCATCGAACTGCTGATTTCTCGTAAGCAGACCTCGGTGTCAAACATGAGAATAGCCTCTTGTGGTTTTTCAGACACAAGCAGCGAAACAACTCTGGAAACGACCTGCGTGGGTTTTGTTCATTTCCTACCATGCAATGTTCGCACCCCGATTCGTCGGGGATGAGATGAACTAAACTTGTAGAAGATTTTGAAGAAAACAATTTGGACATGGGTGCAATTCCCATCAACTCCACCTAATTGGAAAGTCTGAAGACTAAATTTAAAAGTCTAATCCAAGGCTAAAGTATAAACTTTAAAAGTTCACACTTTTGACCTTAGACTTTGTTCAGTATTTAGTACTTAGGCTTTAGACTTAAAAAACATAACAAAAGTAACAAGCCTGCCCCATTCTTAAGATTAAGATTGGTCAAGGATTTAAAAGCCATTAGAAAAAGATTTCGGTTCAAACCAAAACAGCAATCCGGTCCTGCACAGATGCGCATCAATGACGGCATCAGGGCTCTGCGCGTGTTTGTGATCGATGAAGATGGCAAGCAGCTCGGAGAAATGGACATCCAGGCCGCAATCGCATTAGCCAAGGAACATATGCTGGACCTGGTCGAGGTGTCACCTAAGGCTGTGCCCCCCGTCTGCCGCATCATGGACTATGGCAAACAGCTATACCAGCAGTCCAAACAGCTCAGGATCGCCAAAACCAAGCAGAAAAAGATTGAGACGAAAGGCGTGCGCCTGGGCGTCCGGACCGACACCCATGACCTCGAATTCAAAAGGACGCAGTCGGAAAAATTCCTGGGACATGGAGACAAGGTGAAGATCGAGATCGTGCTGCGCGGCAGGGAGAAGGCCCATCAGGACCTGGCCCGACAGAATCTGCAAAAATTCATCTCGTCAATCACGGTTCCCTACAAAATCGAAGACTACATAAAAAGATTTCCCGGAGGATTCAATGTTCTCATCGCTCCGATTGCCGAAAGCGAATCCACCGGCAAAGCTCCTGCCCCGAAAAAACCTGAGCTAAAAAACAATAAAGAAACAAATCCCAAGAAACAAGAAACAAACAATATCCAATAATCAAATTCAAAAATACAAACGTTTGGATGTTGATGATTGTAAATTGAAATTTGTTTGGAATTTGTATCTTGTACCTTGTATCTTTAGAAATTTTATATCTTAATTATTTATTCAAAAGTTTATGCCTAAGATGAAAACGAAGAAGTCTGTTTCCAAAAAAGTTAAGATAACCAAGAACAAGAAGGTGCTCCGCCGGACAACCGGGCAGAACCACTACAACTCCAAGGAGAACGGCGCCGAAGGTCGCGCCAAGAAGAAGGACCAGCGCATGTTCCGGGCCGACGAGAAGAATATCGTCGCCGCGCTCCCATATTCGATCGGCAGATAAGCAGTAAACAACTAAGCAAACTATAAATATTACAACACTATGGCCCGAGTAAAACGCGGCGTTGCCGCCTCAAAACGAAGAAAGAATGTATTGGACGCCGCCAAAGGTTTCCGCTGGCGCCGCAGCAAGAACTATGCCGCCGCCAAGGAAGCCCTACTTAAGGCCGGCAAATATGCCCACCGCGACCGCCGCGCCAAGAAAGGCATCAACCGCGCTCTCTGGATCCTGCGCCTCAACAACGCCGTCCGCCTGCTCGAACTGACCTACAGCAAATTCATCGCCCTTCTGAAGGCCAAGAACATCGAGATCGACCGCAAGGTGCTTTCCCAGATGGCCGTCGAAAACCCAGCGATCTTCACCAAGCTGGTGGAAAAAGTGAAGTAGTTTTTTCGAAAAATATTCTTCAAATAAAAAAATCCCCGTCTGGGGATTTTTTGTTATCAGTGTTTTTTCTTGCCGAATTCCTTGAGCAGCCGGCCGAAGGCCCGGAAAGGCAGCCAGATCCAGACAGTGGCAGTGAGCGTTTTGCCCAAAAAGTCGTTCAGCGGCGTTGTGAACAACTTCACCGCCACATACACGATTATGATAACTACGATTCCAAGAATGACCCAGATTGTGGTGCTCATAGAATTATAACTTTAAAATCGGATTAATACCGGTGCACTACATGATATCATACACCACGTCTTTCTTTTCCACCACCACGCGCCAGCCTTTTTCCTCAGCGATCGCCTTGAGGTTCTCATTTGGATTGAACGCGATGGGATTGGCCACGATGTCCAGGAAACTGGCATCCGATTCCGTGTCCCCCATGCCGTAGGAATCATCCAGCGTGAGGTCGTGCTCGAAGACATATTGCTTGAGCAAGGCTCCCTTGTGCTGCACCGGCTCATATTTCGTTTCGGCGGTATATCTGCCCTTGCTGTCATAGCCGTACACGCTGCCGAAAACCGCATCGAATTTCAGATGGCGGTCGTTATATTCCCGCACGATCTCGATCGGCGAACCGGAAATGGCGATCAGATGATAATTTTCCTGCCTGAGCTTGCGGATCAGCTGCTCGGCGAAGATATAGGTGCGGTCCTGATGGAACGAGATGACGACTTTGCTGGCGCGCTGGACATCCTTCAGGCTGCAGCCTTGGATATTTTTTTCATACAGTTCCACCAGACCCTTGCGATATTGTTCATAGGTGCCCTTGTGCTCCAGCCAGTTGGTATAGAGCGTCACGATCTGGTCGCGGACTTTGCGCGGAAAAACGTTCATCCACGACAGTTCGTTGATGAGTTCGAATTGGAGATTCTTGCGGAAGATGGTCCCGTCGATGTCGAAAATGGCGATTTTTTTCTGTTTGGACATATGTCAGTGTTGCATGAAATTCTTAGCCGCTTCCCACAGCGTCGGGTTGTTCTGGGTAGTTTTCATCCAATACCACCACTCGACGCCCCAGACATAGATTTCCTTCATGCCGGTTTTTTTGGCAAATTCGATGTTGTCCGTCAGGATGGACGCGTTCATCGATGCCAACTGGTCCTTGAGCGGAGCGCTGGTCGTCCAGCCCTGCACCCACGGCTCGCCCTGGAGCTCGATGACGATCGGATTGCTCTGGTGCGCGAACAGCTTGATCAGCAGCATCTTGGCTTTGAAGAAATTCGGCCCGATCGGATAGCGCCAATGCCCCATCTTGGCGCTGTAGACTTCGCGGTACATCGTGGTGCCGAAAATATCCGCCCGACTGGCAGCTTTGAGCCAGAGACTGAGTTCCCCGCTGTCCGTGACGATGACCGGCCGGGAAGAATCGACACTTTTGACCGCAGCGATTTCGCTATCGAGCAAAGCCGCGTCCGGCGCCGGACAGATTCCGAAATCCAAAAACGGCTCGTTTTCCACCTGCCAGTCGGCGATTTCCGGATGGTTGTCCTTATACCGGTTGATGACGACTTTCTCAAATGAGATGAGTTTTTCTTTCTTCACGTTCACATCCGCCCCGACCCAGCCCGGGATGAAACATTCCGGCCAGCGCGGCACTTTCTGTCCGACAGTCAGAATGACATGCGCGCCGCGCGCCGCGGCTTGGTCCAGTTCCCAATCAATGTCCGCAAAATCATATTGTCCGGGATCTTTTTCCACCAGGTCCCAATACACGGGCAGGCGGATATATCTGACTTTCAGGTCGTCCAGCATCGCCAGATAGGCTTGGCGCCAATCCAGCCCGATATCCTGGGCATAGCGCAAAGAAAAAGTGACGCCGATCTGCGCGCTGTCCTTGCTCGGCCTGACCGGCAGGTTGATATAGATGAAAAACAGCAGCACCACCGCCAAGACCGCACCCAGCGTATAGCCCACGACGCGCAGGACTTTTTTCAGGATCCTGACGAAGGCATTGCCCTTGGGCGGATCGATTCTCATTTTTTCGCCCGAGGATATCCTGCTGATGGGTTGGGGCATTTTTTTACCGTTCATCTTTTTGTTTGTTTTTTATTTTTTAATATCATCTTGAAATTAAAACCATTCCGACAGCGACGATGGCGATGGCGCCGACTTTCTGCGCCCAATCCCAGAACAAAAGTTTTTCAGCAAACACTTTCGGATGCTTCTTGGCCGCGATCGCCACCAAGATAAGCACGAAGACATATTGCAATGATACCATGGAATTGACCAGCGTCACGCTGCCCAACTGGAAAGCCTTGTTGAGCAGGATGGAGCTCAGCCCTCCCAACATCTTGTTGCCGACAAATATTCCGCCCGTGCTGACGTGCTCGCGTGAAGGTTTTTTCGCATGTCTGAAGCTGCCAAAGATGCCTTTGCGCCAAACCGGCACGATCAGCAGAAAAAGCGCTCCGACAAATCCGCCGAGGCGCGTCCACATGAAACCGTTCAAAAAAGACTGCTGGATGTAAACCTGCTTGAACATGACATAGGCTATCGCCAACAACAGGCCGGCGAGGCAAGACGTGTAGAATCCTGCAAAAAACTTTCTCTTATTGACCTTCAAAGGCAGGTCGAAAGAAATGAGCAATCCTCCGAATATCAGCAGTGCGACGCCGAACAGTTGCGCCGCAGTCAATTTTTCATCATTTATCCCGAAAGATATCAGGTAGGTCGCTATCGGCACGACGGAAAAAACCACCGGCGTGACCCGGCTGGCCTCGGCTTTGCTGATTGAAATATTCAACGCCAGCAATCCGCCCACATAGACAGCTCCCGAGACAAGACTGATCGTTATCTGCCAGACCGAAGGCACGCTGAAACCGAATGGCGCAAACAGGAAGGCACCTAGTCCGAAAATTCCGGCATAAAAAGTATAGATCTGCGGAGAAGATATCCTCTTGGAACCCAACAGGAACTTATCCAACAAGACCGCAAAGGCTCCCAAAAAATAGGCGCTGATTGTGATGGAAATCCAAGACATGTCCGTATTATACACCCGATAGGGCGTAACAAAAAGCGCCCCGCCTTTTGGCAAAGAAAAGATTTCTTTTACACCAAAAGGGCGGGACGCTTTAAAAATATTCGATCTGGCACAGAAGGACTAGCTGGCGATCTTGTTGAAAACAGTCGTCACGGTCGAAACCCAGCTGGGTGCGCCCGGATCTCCGACGCAGCTGGTACCGCATTTCCAAGTATGGACCATCGCGGCCGGAGTCGTGCGATTTTTGCCGACCAGGACTTCGATGCGGTTGCCTACGATTTTCACCGCTTCCTCGGCGCTGGCAAAACAGGCAAAGCCCGCCGAGCTTCCACGGCCGGCCGCACCCTTATAACCCCAATAATTGTAGCAATTTTTTCCGTCCTTAAGCGGCGAATGCTTACCTAGCCCGCTTTCTTTTTTCGCAATCCCCACGATAAAGGCCGCCACTTTCTTATTGCGCTTGGAAATAAAAGGGACCATTTCGCGGATCGGAGCATTCCCTACTAAAGTATATATTTTGTTCTCGAAATCGCTGCTTTTTTTGAACAATTGGGGCTTTTCCGCCAATAAAGGGGAGCTGACCTTTCGGGCTGAGTTTTCACCGGCCGTATACGCATGTGCATATTGGGCAGGTTCAGCGCTCAGCAATTTGGCGGCCAGAACGAAGATGACCAGCAAAAGAACAGCGAAAACGAGGTTCTTATTTTCAGTCGCAAGTCTGGAATTTCTCAGCTTATAAACCAGCTTCGTTGACATTTCTTTTCCCAACAGCAGGGAATT
>JBGQBV010000028.1:0-8588 GCA_041494985.1 Minisyncoccia bacterium | reverse complement strand
CACATTGATCTTTTGCGCTCCGGCTGAAGTCAATTCGACATCGAATTCAGATTTTTCTTCCACTTCAGCGGCAGCTACGCCAGCCCCGACTGGTCCCATCATCATCGGAGCAGCAGCGCTGACACCGAATTTCTCTTCAAGAACTTTCACGAGTTCTGAAAGATCCAACACGCTCATTTTTTCGATTTCTGCAACCAGTTTTTCAAACTTTGCAGGAACCACGACTTCCTTTTTTTCTTCTGTCATAGTTTTAGATCTATCGACTGCATCCTTGCGCAGGCTCTGGGAGCATGCAGCAGGCTGCGCCGACATCTTTTGAATTAATTAATTTACCTTCTGGTCTTTTACTGCGTTAAGCACCTGCACCAAACCGCGCAAATTGCCTGCCAAAACATTGACGAATCCGGAAACTGGAGCATTTAACGCTGCGACCAATTTCGCCAAAAGCTCTTCTTTTGACGGGATCTTTGCCAAAGCTTTCACTTCCGCTACGTTCATCGCCTGTTTGCCGAGAACACCGCCGAGCAACTTGACGTTTTCGTTGGTCTTCGCGAACTTGTCGATGATCTTGGCTCCGGAAACTTCGTCCGTGTTTGACAAGGAAACAGCCACCTGGCCATCCATCGATTTCACACTGACGCCTTCGATTCCGGCGTTTTTGAGCGCGATATCAAGCAACGTTTTGCGCACGACTGAATATTCGACTCCGGCAGCCCTTAAGGATTTCTTAAGCACCGTGGCATCTTTCACTTTGAGGCCCTTGAAGTCGACAAACACCGCCGCTTTCGCCGCTTTGATCTTTTCTGTCAGCCCTTTTACGAGCTCTGTTTTCTGATTTTTTGTTAACATGTTTATATGTATAATTAAAAAATCTGCGTTTCCGCAGATCGACCTTTGTCGCCGACAAAAACATGGACTGTTTCAATCGGCTCCTCGGTGGGCGTTACGCTTATTAGGCTCCCCACTGTCTGCGGACTTGCTTATATTAAATTTTCCCAATATCTTGATTGCTACGCCTTCACTTCTTCGGTCTTGGTCTCCTCCGTTTTTACTTCCTCGACAGCCTTCACTTCTTCTGTTTTAACCTCTTCAGCCTTTGGTGCTTCAGCAACAGGGGCTTTCGGACGTTCCATCTTCACGGCGCGTTTCTTGCCTTCGATGACACCTTCCCTGACAAACAGGTTGTAGGCGCTGTCGGAAACCTGTGAACCCTTGCCGATCCATTCCTTGATCTTATCCGCCTTCAAAACCGCTTTTTTCTGCACCGGATCATAGCTCCCCAACACGGCAATATGACGTCCGCCTGGAGCAGCTGTGTGCTGCTGGAGAACTATTCGAAACTGTGCCCTGTTTTTTCGTCCAACGCGCGCGAATCTGATAGTCAACATAATTTCCTTTTCTTTACAAATAAATTATCAGGTAAAGTATTTTACCCTTATTTTAGCCCGTATTCGGCTGTTTTTTAGTACTTATTCATTATACTGGAGTTATATAATCTGTCAACCCAGCACTAACTTTGCACTCTTTACGGTTGTTTTTTTAACATCAGACTTCGTTATTTGTATAAATTAAGCAAAAATAGATAGACTTATCTTTCTTGCGCCTTTGGCGCAGTGCAAAGTTAGTGCGGGGTCAAGATATGCCAGTATTTGCCGCTTTTGGAAGCACAAAACCCCGCCAAAGCGGGGTTTTGTGAGTATATAGAAATCCGAATGTTATGCTTCGATTAACTCAGCATTATAAAACTGCTTCTTTCGCAGCCTTTGCAAGTCGGAATTTAACAACTGTTTTGGCAGCAATCTGGATCTTTGCTCCGGTTGCAGGATTCACACCCATGCGAGCTTTGCGGCGCGCCTTCACCATCTTTCCGAAACCTGGAAGAACGAATTCTCCGTTCTTTTTGACTTCCTTGTACGCAAGCTCCGTCAATGCGTCAAAAAATCCACCAACCTCTTTTTTTGCCAAGCCTGTTTTTTCAGACATAGCCGTCACAATCTGTGACTTCGTCATTTTTGCCATACTTTTTGTATGTACTTAATTAATTATTATGGATGACTTATCCATACCTGCATTATACACGATTTTTAAAAGGTTTGGAAGGGCTTATTCGATTTTCTGTCAATAGCCATGGGCTTTTCAGAAAAAACTCCCGGCAGCTGTTATTTCGCCATGATTTTTCCACCTTGGCCCACCTGGTCCAAACGCACGGAAAGCAGTTTGGAAATCCCGTCGTCGCCCATCGTCACGCCATAGAGCAGCGCGGCTTGCCGCATCGTCTCGCGGTTATGGGTGATGGAAATGAACTGCGTCGTTCCGGACAGTTCCTGCAGGATCTTGCTGAAGCGCCTTGAGTTGGCTTCGTCCAGAGCCGCTTCAACCTCGTCCAGGATCGCAAAAGGTGGCGGGTTATGCGCGATAATCGCGAACAGCAGCGCGAGCGAAGTGAGCGAGCGTTCGCCGCCGGAAAGCATGGACAGGTTGGCAATCTTTTTGCCGGGCGGACAAGCGACGATTTCCACGCCGACTTCTTCCCGTTTCTCCTCCACATTTTCCTCGACCTCTTCCTTGTCTTTTTCTTCCGGATTGCCCTCGACCGTTTCCTCTGCCGCTTTGGCTTTGCGGTTTTCGACTTTCATCTTGACCAGATGCGCGTTGCCGCCACCGAAAATGATGCGGAAATATTTGGTAAATTCCTTGTTGATCTCTTCGAAAGCCTCGGCGAATTCCGCGCTGATGCGCTGGTCCATTTCCTTAATGATCGCTTCAAGCGAAACCAAAGCGTCGGCCAGATCCTTGAGTTCCTGTGTAAGGAAATCGAAACGGGCGTTGGTCTCGTTGTATTCCTCGACGATCATCGGATCAATTCCGCCGATCTGTTCCATCTGCACCTTAAGACGCGAGATTTCTTTTTCTAAAGATTCCCTGTTGATCGCTTCCCCGTCATATTTCAGTTCGCCGACTTCGCACCTAAGTTCGCTGCGGATCTCGTTGGTCAGGTCCTCCTCGCGCACTTCCACACGGGCCAACTTTATTTTGGATTCGTTGAATTGGTCCTTGAGCACGTTGAGCTGTTCCTGGCCGGCGCGCGATTCGCGTTCCAATTGGAAAAACCTTTCCCGGAGCTGCCGGATTTTCTGCGCTTCCGCGCTGATTTCCTTTTCGATTTTTTCATATTCCTCCTTGAGAGAGCCTTCCTGTTTCTGAAAACCGCTTTTTTTGGCTTCCAGCTGCTCGATGCGCGCCGCAATGGACGCCACTTCCTTGGAATTATCTTTCTTGACGGCAACTTCGCCCTTGCCTGACTGTTCATACAGATCGAACAGCTGCTGTTGGATGGCGCGGGCATGTTCCTTGATGTCCTGCAGATCTTCCAATTTTTCGGCTTCTTCGACGCTCAAAATCAACCGCTCCTGCGCCTCGCGGATATGCTTCAGTTTCTCCTGGACATATTTCAGATCCACCGGGATGATCTCAATGAGTTTCTGATTGGCCAGTTTTTCTTTTTCCACCACCACGCGCCCTTCGGAGATGATCGCTTCCCTTTCAATCTCGTTGATCTTGCGTCTGATTTCCGACTTCTTGTTCTCCAATGCCTGCTGCGAGCCAGCCTCCTGGGCGGCCGCCGATTCGCGATTGAGCTCGTCGATCTTCTTGTCCACTTCGCGCTGCATGTTCATCATGGCGGCGCCGAGCGCCTCTTTTTCCTGCGAAAACTGATTGCGCTGCGACTGGAATTCGTGCCACAAAAACGAGAACAGTTTCATCTGTTTCGCCTTGAGATTGCCGGCGATTTCCTTGCCCTGTTGGGCTTTTTCCGCCTGGCGCTTGAGCATCCGAAGATGCGGTTCAATTTCCCGGATCAGCCCACTTACCCTTTCCATGTTCTCCCGGGTCGAATCAAGCTTTTTGATGGCTCTTTCCTTTTTGATCTGATATTGCTTCACGCCGGCGGCGTCTTCCAGCACGCTGCGCCTTTCTGCCGGCGTCGAGCTGAGCAACGCGTCCGACATGCCCTGGTTGATCACGCAGTAGCTTTCCTTGCCGACACCCGCCTTGGCCAGCAGATCTGCCACATCCAACAGGCGAGTCCGGCTGCCGTTGATGAGATATTCCGATTCGCCGGAGCGATACAGTTTCCGAGTGACCACGACTTCCGCGAACTCCAACGGGATCCGCTTGTCCGTATTGTCGAAATACAGCGAAACGTGCGCACTGGAAAGCCGCGCCTTCGAGCCGGAGCCGGCGAAAATGACGTCTTCCGTTTTCTTGCCGCGCAGCGTCTTCATCGATTGCTCGCCCATCGCCCATTTGATCGCATCCGCCACATTGGATTTTCCACTACCGTTCGGACCGACAATCGCCGTTATTCCTCGTCCCTCAACAGCATTATTAAAATCACCAGCTGGCAAAAATTCCAGTGTGGTCTTGTTAGCAAACGATTTGAAGCCGGCTATTTCAATCTTCTTTAAATACATGTTTCTAGTATACTATACTTTTCATTTTTTAGGAATATGGAAATACAGCCTAAATAAGCCTTGTTTTAACTAAAATCCTTTATGCAAGATTGAAAGCGTATGCTTTGATGTGACTAGCGAGCGCGACGGCGCGAGGTCGAGGATTTTTTCAGCAGAAAAAAGTCCGTGCACCGAGAAGCACATGCTTTCAATCAAAGTTTTTTATTTGCAGACAAATTGTGCCATTTCCACCAGCCGGTTGGCATAACCCCATTCATTGTCATACCAGCCGACGATTTTGACCATGTTGCCTTGCGACATCGTCAGCGGCAGGTCCACGATCGAACTGTGGGCGTTCATCTTGTAGTCCATGGAGACCAATTCCTCATGGGTAGCGTCCAAAATCCCTTTCATACTTCCCTTGGCTTCTTCCAAAAAGGCCGCGTTGATCTCTTCGACGCTCTTCGGGTTCTTCACGTTGCAGATGAAGTCCACGATCGAAACGACCGGGGTCGGGACGCGCAGAGCGATGCCGTCCAGCTTGCCTTTGAGATGCGGGATGACTTTGCCGACGGTCTTGGCCGCGCCGGTCGTCGTCGGAATGATGCTCATGGCAGCGGCGCGGGTGCGACGCATGTCTGAGTGCGGCAGGTCCAGCAAGCGCTGGTCGTTCGTGTAGGAATGGGTCGTGGTCATGAAGCCTTTTTCCACATCGCAGAGGTCATCCAGAACTTTGATCATCGGCGCCAAACAGTTGGTGGTGCACGATCCATTGGAAACTATCGTCTCCCCTTTGTAGTCCTTGTGGTTCACGCCCAGCAAAAAGACCGGAATGTCGTCTTTGGGCGGCGCGCTGAGCACGACTTATTTCGCGCCGGCATCCAGATGCGCCTGGGCTGATTTTTTATCCAAAAAAATGCCCGTGCATTCCAGAACCACGTCCACTGCCAGGCTTTTCCACGGCAGGTGCGTCGGTTCTTTTTCAGAGAAATATTTGATGCGCTTTCCGTCGATGATGATCTCGCTGTTCTCCTTGTCCACCACGACGTTGCGCCCATACGTCCCGTAGGAGGAATCATGCTTGAGCAGATGTGCCATCGTCGCGATGTCCGTCAGGTCGTTGATGGCCACGACTTCCATGTCTTCCTTTTCAAAAACGATTTTGAGCGACGGCCGGCCGATCCGTCCGAAACCATTGATTGCGACTTTGATCATATTGTTTTCTTAATAAATATCTTATCCTTTATTTTATCGGGGCAGACGGATTGACATAGCGGATGCCGGACGGAGCTCCCGGAACCTGGCCGCCGGGAACCAGCCCGCTGCCTGGACCAGATCCTGTTCCGCTTGAAAGATTGTCAAAAACCAGCAGAAACAGCAGCAGTAAGGCCGAACCGATCAGGATCAGAACGAGCCGGATGATCTTTATCGGAACATAGACTCCGTAATTCAGATATATCCAATCCTTTATTTTCTGGAGCATAAGTTTCTTTTTGAAAAATTAGAATCCGAAAGTCTCACAACCTGATCTGCCTGTAAAATCGAAATAATTCGCCACGTACCAGCCGCTGAGATTGACGTCAGATCCGCAAACGATGATTTTTCTTCCTCCCGGATATGAATCGGAATAGGCTGAAAACGCATTCCATTTTCCGGCACTGGAAGCCCAACCGCCACAGGCGCCCCCGCAATAAGTGAAGCTGACATCGGCAATGGATGGCAGAGTTTCCGTCCCCGTGTTGCAGATGGTCGAACCACCGCTGCCGCTATAGGCCGGGATGACCAGGTCTCCGCCTTTCGCCATGCAGGCATCGGCTAGACTTTCAATCGATTTCATCGTGCTCAAGACTTTGGACAGCTTGGCTTTCTCCCTCGCGCTGCCCGTGCTCACCAAGATGACCCCGGCCAAAATGCCGATGATGGCCACCACTAGGAGAAGTTCGATGAGTGTGAACGCCTTTTTATTCATATGCGATTTTTATTGTCCTTCGATCTCGGTCAGATGCCAATGCTCGCCGCGGACTTTCTTGACCTGGAATTTAGTTTTTTCCAGCATCGTCCCTTTGACGATGTTTTTTATCCCGAACTGCAGGTTCTCGACGCTGATGTCTTCCGTGTGCTCACCGTGTCCGTCATGCGCAAGCGCCACCTGACCGATTTCCAAAGAAACCCTCTCAATCTGTGAGAGTTTTTCCGATTTGACGATTTTCAATATTTCGTCGACTATCTCCTTGGCTAACATAAAATCATGCATAGTTTCCGTTTATTATCCTATTAACATCAATGCACCGCGCACGAGATGCACGGATCGTATGCCCGGATGAACGCGCGCATTTTCTTTTCCATGGCTTTCGTGTCTTTGCTCAGGATCCCCGGGATGAAGGCGGCGATGTCATCTTCCAGGTGCGTCAGAAATTGCGCCGTCGGCGTGATGATGTTCACGTTCTTGATATATCCCCTAGCGTCCACGTCCACCCAATAATACAAAGTTCCGCGCGGAGCTTCGACGGCCGCCGCCGCGCTGCCTTCGCGCACCGCATATTCCTTGGTGATGGCATTATTGAGATCCATGTGCGCCAGCTCTTTCAAAAGCTTGGTGGAATCCTCGATGCAATGGATCACTTCCACCATCTGATAGAGCACGTTGTGGAACGGGTTGTAGTCCGGCATGTTGAAGTTGAGCGATTTCAGATAATTGCGGGCACTGGCGCTCAGTTTTTCCGAATGGTTGTTGACCCGCGCGATCGCTCCGATCATATAGCTGGTTTTGCCGTCCCGCTCCACCCTTTTCACGATTTCTTTCGGCCGCTGGAACTCATGGAATTTCGTTTCGAAATGATCCGCATCGACATGCAGTCCCTTGTTGGAAATCACATCGCCGTCATAAATCGCATATTCGCCTTTTTTCCCCAGACAGACATATTCCGTCGGGCGGCTGAAATCCGGAGTCTTGATCGTTTTAAAAAAAGCGGCCACTTCCAACGCGATCGGCAAGATTTCTTCCCCTTTCAAAATGAGGTTTCTTATTTCTTCTGCCGTCGGGACTTTTTTGAAACCGCCGACCTCGTTGGTCAACGGATGCACGACGCGGCCGCCGATGACTTTGACGATTTCCATCCCGTATTCACGGATTTTCACAGCCTTTTTCGTTTCCTCGGGATATTCCTTGACCAGTTTCAGATCGTTTTCAATGTCCAGAAAGTCCGCCAGCGACAGGAAAAAAAGATGCAAAGCGTGCGAATGGATGAACTGCGCGTGTTCCATGACTTTCCGCAATTTCACTGTTTCCTCGCTGACCTCTATTTTCATGGCGTTCTCGATGGCCTTGATGGAAGTCAGATTGTGCACCACCGGACAGATCCCGCAGATACGCTGGGCGATCACGGGCATATCCTTATAGTGCCGTCCGATCAGGATGCCTTCGATGAGCCGGATGCCTTCCTGCACCTCGAACTTGGCGCTTTTGACGTCGCCCTGCAGCACGCTGGCCATGAAGCCGGTGTGTCCTTCAATCTTCGCGATGTGATTTATCTTGATGTTCATATTATTTTGTTTTTTCCCGCGCTTCGATGTCGTCGCGAAGGCCATAAATTTCCGTCGTGTTTTCGAATTCCTCGTCGGTCATCATTGTTTTGAGTGTGGCGCGCATGGCTTGCACGTTGCCTGTCTTGCGCAGTCCGCGACAACCTTGGCACATCATGCGAGAACTTGGACACACCGCGTCGCAGCCGCCCAAAATCATCGGACCGAAACACGGTTTTTTGTCCAAAAGGAGACACCTGTTCCCTTTCGCCCGACATTCGACACAGACCGGCTTGTCCGCAATTTCCGGCAGACTTTTTCCAGTCGTCGCGCTTTCGAGCAGCATCGGAAAATAGGCCAGAAACTCTTCGCCGGTGATCGGACAGCCAGGAAAGGTGAAATCTACCTTAACAAAATTGTCCACTTCCTGAATCTCTTCGTTCTCGATGCCTTGGATATATTTGTAAACATGTTTGACTGTCTGCTTCTGTTCCTGATAGTTCTTGATTTCTGGGATGCCGCCCATGGCCGCACAGTTGCCGATCACGACCAATAGTTTGCTTCTTTTGCGCAGCTCCAGCAAAGTTTTCTTGTTGGCGGCGGTCATCGGAT
>JBGQBV010000027.1:0-8880 GCA_041494985.1 Minisyncoccia bacterium | reverse complement strand
TGGCTTTATGATTTTGGAAATTGGGATTTGTTTAAAAATTAGATATTAGAAATTAGAAATTTAAATATATATTCGATTCACAAAATTATCTATGTCCTCAAAATATACCCACCTCCACGTCCATTCCCACTATTCACTCTTAGACGGTCTCGGAAAGATCGACGGTTTGCTTGATCGCGCCAAGGAGCTCGGGATGGAATCGATCGCACTGACCGACCACGGCGTGATGTATGGTGCGGTGGAACTTTTCATCAAGGCCAAGGAAAAAGGCATCAAGCCGATCATCGGCTGCGAGATGTATGTGACCGCCGGCGATTACAAATCCAAAGATCCGACCGCGGAAAACCGCAAGCGATACCATCTTATATTGCTAGTAAAAAATGACGTGGGTTATCACAACCTGATGAAGCTCGTTTCCATCGCCCACCTCGAAGGCTTCTACTATAAGCCGCGCATCGACCGCAAAATCCTGAAGCAATATGCCAAAGGCCTCATAGGACTGTCCGCCTGCGTCGAAGGGGAAATCCCGGCACAGATCGTCATGGGCAAATATGACAAAGCCAAAGAATTGGCATTGGAATACAAGAATATTTTCGACGAGGGCAGTTTCTTTTTGGAAGTGCAGGACCACAGGAAATTTGCCAACCAAGGCATCGCCAATGAAGGCATCTTCAAGCTCGGCAAAGAACTCGACATCCCGATCGTCGCGACCTGCGACGTACACTACGTGAACAAGGAAGACGCGTCCGCCCAGGACATCCTGCTCTGTGTGCAGACGAACCGCAAGGTGCAGGAAATCGACCGGATGAACCTGATGGATTTTGACCTGTCCCTCCGCAGCCCGGAAGAAGTCTTAGCGGGCTTTCCCAACAATCCGGAAGTGCTGGCCAACACGCAGCTCGTGGTGGACCAATGCGATTTCAAATTGAAACTCGGCGAAACCCAACTGCCGCATTTCGACGTGCCGGAAGGCTTCGACCCCACTTCCTACCTCAGACATCTTTGTGAAAAAGGACTGACAAAAAGATACGGGGGGAATATCACTGCCAAGCATCGCGAGCGGATGGAATATGAACTGGCTGTGATCGAGAAAACCGGCTACGCTTCGTACTTTTTGATCGTGCAGGACTTCGTGAACTGGGCCAAAGACAACGGCATCCTGGTGGGACCGGGCCGCGGCAGCGCGGCCGGCAGTTTCGTTTCCTATCTGACCGGCATCACTAATATCGATCCGATAGAATACAATCTGCTTTTTGAAAGGTTCCTGAATCCGGAACGTGTGTCCATGCCCGATGTCGACATGGACTTTGCCGACGACCGCCGGGATGACGTATTGAATTACGTGCGCAAAAAATATGGCGACGATCACGTTTCGCAGATCATCACTTTCGGAACCATGGCGGCCCGCGCCGCCATCCGCGACACAGGCAGAGCGCTGGGTTTTCCCTATGACTTCTGCGACAAGACCTCCAAGATGATCCCGATGTTCACCTCGATCAAGAAAGCGCTGGAAGACGTGCCGGAATTCCGGGCGCACTACAATTCCGGCGCGGACGCGAAAAAACTCATCGACAACGCGATGCGGTTGGAAGGCGTGGTGCGCCATGCCGGCATGCACGCCTGCGGCATCGTGATCACCAAAAATCCGGTCACCGACTATTCCCCCATCCAGAACATCACCGGCGGCGCGCGCGCCGGCACGGTGACGCAATATTCTTCCTCGACCAAATCCAGCTACGTGGAAAAGATCGGCCTGCTGAAAATGGACTTCTTGGGACTGAAAAACCTGACCATCATCCAGAACACTTTGCGAATCGTGCGAAAAACCAAGGGATTGGAAATCAATATAGATAACATCCCGATAGACGACAAGGATGCTTTCGAACTGCTGCAGGCCGGACACACCACCGGCGTTTTCCAATTTGAAAGCAGCGGCATGAAACGCTATCTTAAGCTTCTGAAACCCACCCTGATCGAGGACATCATCGCCATGGGCGCGCTGTACCGCCCGGGTCCGATGGACTGGATTCCGGATTTCATTTCCGGCAAACATGGACGCAAGATCAAATATATCCATCCGAAACTGGAACCGATCCTCAAAAGCACCTACGGCGTGGCGGTCTATCAGGAACAAGTCATGCAGATCGCCCGCGATCTGGCCGGCTTCACCCTGGGCGAAGCGGACGTGCTGCGCAAAGCCATGGGCAAAAAGATTTTCGAACTCATCAAGGAGCAGAAAATCAAGTTCATCGATGGTTGCGTGACCAACGGCATCAGCAAGGAAATCGGCGAGAAAGTTTTTTCTTTCATCGAACCGTTTGCCGGCTACGGCTTCAACCGCTCGCACGCCGCCTGCTACGGACTGATCAGCTACCAGACTGCCTACCTCAAGGCGCGCTTCCCCGCCGCCTTCATGGCCGCGCTGCTGACTTCCGACCAGGACAACATCGACCGCATCGCCATCGAAGCCGGCGAATGCCGCGAGATGGGAGTCGAGGTGCTGGCGCCGAACGTGAATGAAAGCTTCGAGGATTTCGCCGTCATCATGGGAGACGACCCGGCCTCGACTCGTCTCGGCGAGGCGGGCGGCAAGGAGCGCATCCGTTTCGGATTCAACGCCATCAAGAATGTCGGCCATGTCATCGCGCACGAGATTGTCGAGGAAAGGAAACGCAACGGCAAATTCAAATCGCTCGGCGACTTTCTGGAACGGGTGCAGACGAAAGACCTTAACAAAAAATCCATCGATGCTTTGGCGAAAGTCGGCGCGCTGGACGAGCTGGGCGAAAGGAACCAGATTGTGGAAAGCATGGAACAGATTTTGATGTTCACGAAAAACGTGCAACAGATGAGAAATTCCAACCAGGTCAGTCTTTTTGGGGAAACGATCCTGCAATCGCCGTCCGTGCCGCTGGTGGAAACGGCGCCGGCCAGCCAGAAACAGAAGTTGCAATGGGAAAAAGAATTGCTCGGACTTTATGTCAGCGGACATCCGGCGCTGGAATATCAAGCCTACATCGAAAAAGTCGCCACCCCTTTGGACAATCTTTCTCCTGAAATGGTCGGGCAAAGGATCTCTGTCGGCGGCGTGATCCAAAAGGTGCAGAAAATCCTCACCAAACGGCAGGAGACCATGCTCTTCGTGACGCTGGAGGACACCAAGGGGAAAATCGAAATCCTGGTGTTCCCGAAAGTTTTGGAACGGATCGGCAGCCTGTGGGAAGAAGAGAAACTCATCCTCGCGGACGGCCGGCTGTCGGACAAAGACGGCGCCTACAAGCTGATCGTGGACGACGCCAAGGAATTGAACCGCGGCGAGGTGGAAAATCATATGCGGATCGAGGCGACTAAAAAAACCTATACCAGAAACGATGATGACGATAAAAATTCCCCGCAGACACCACCATCAAATAGCAATAGTGAGTTTCCAAATAAACCGATAAACTATTCAACTAATAAACTAATAGTTACCCTGCCACCCGATGCGACTTCGGATATGATCCATAATCTTTCAAAACTGTTTAGTTCCTGCAAAGCCGGAAGTTGCAAGGTCTATCTCCATCATCAGACTAATAAATTGGAAACGCCGTTCTCCATCGAACGTCATCCGACGCTTTTGGAGGAAATCCAGGCCATTATTTCAAACGGCCACACGGAAATAGCGTAAATAATTTTCTATTGTCATTTCAAGCAAATTAAAATATACTATAAACATTGAACGATATTGAAATTATATGGCAAAAGAAACGAACAAACTTGAACTTCTGAGGCACAGCGCGGCGCACGTTCTGGCGGCGGCGGTTTTGGAGATGTTTCCGGAAGCCAAATTCGGCGTGGGGCCGGCCATCGAGAACGGGTTTTATTACGACTTCGAGCTGCCCCGCACCCTGATCCCCGAAGACCTGCCTCTCTTGGAAGAAAAAATGAAGGAGATCATCAAAGCCGACCATAAATTCGAAAAAGCGGAGATGAGCGCCAAAGAAGCGCGCGCGCATTTTGAAAAATTAGGGCAGGATTACAAGGTGGAACTCATCAATGACTTGGAAAAAACCGGTGAGCAGATTACGGTTTATAAATCCGGCTCGTTCGTAGACCTTTGCTCCGGTCCGCATCTGGAATCCACGGGCAAGATAGACCAGCGCTCTTTCACGCTGACCAAGATTTCCGGCGCGTATTGGAAAGGCGATGCGACCAAGCAACAATTGCAAAGAATCTATGGGGTGGTTTTTGCAAATAAAGATGAGTTGAGCAAATATAAAATCCAACAAGAAGAAGCCGCCAAAAGAGATCACAAAAAATTAGGACGCGACTTAGATCTGTTTTCCTTCCACAGCGAAGCTCCCGGCAGCGCTTTCTGGCATCCGAAGGGTATGCTGATCTGGAACGAATTGGAAAAATTTGGAAAATCCATCCGGAAAAAGAGCGGTTACCTGGAAATCCAAACCCCGATCCTGGCTAAGAGCATCCTCTGGAAAACCTCCGGCCATTGGGACCACTACAAGGAAAGCATGTTCTATTTCGATGTGGAAAAAGAAACGTACTGCCTGAAACCGATGGATTGCCCGTTCAATATCAAGATTTATCAGACGCAGCAGAGATCATACAAGGAACTGCCGATCCGCTACACGGAAATCGGCCGCATTTTGCGCAACGAGAAATCCGGCGAGCTGAACGGCTTGCTGCGTGTCCGCCATCTCACGCAGGACGATTCCCACATCTTCCTGATGAAAAATCAGGTGGCTGAGGAGATTGCCACGCTCATCCAGATGACCAAGGAATACTACGGCGTCTTCGGCATCGAACCGGAATTTTTCCTCTCCACCCGTCCGGAAGCTTTCACCGGTGAAATCAAGGATTGGGACGAGGCGGAAAAAGATTTGGAAAACGCGCTCAAGAAAGAAAAGGTGAACTATGAGGTCAAGGAAAAAGACG
Source organism: Minisyncoccia bacterium (assembly GCA_041494985.1). Taxonomy (GTDB): domain Bacteria; phylum Patescibacteriota; class Minisyncoccia; order Moranbacterales; family GWC2-37-73; genus JBGQBV01. The sequence goes on along the minus strand of JBGQBV010000027.1, from coordinate 3,948 downwards.
GCGCTTTCTATGGCCCGAAGATCGACATCGATATCAAGGACGCAATCGGCCGTCGTTGGCAATTGGCCACCATCCAGCTGGATTTCCAACTGCCTCAGAAATTTAAACTGGAATATGTCAACAACGAAGGCAAGAAAGGAATGCCGGTCATGATCCACGCCGCCATCTTTGGATCTTTCGAAAGATTCGTCGGCATCATGCTGGAACATTTCGGCGGCGCCTTGCCGCTGTGGGTTTCTCCGGTGCAAGTTGCCATCCTGCCGATTTCAGAAAAATTCGCCGACTATGCCAAGGAAGTGGAAAATAAATTGCTGGAAAAAAATATCCGCGTCGAGCTGAACGACAAATCCGAATCGCTCGGCAAAAGAATTTCCGAAATGGAAAAACAAAAAGTGCCATACATCCTCGTCGTCGGCGAGCGCGAAATGAACGAAAAGAACGTCAACGTCCGCACCCGAGGAATAAAAGATCCCGCCTCCGCAGAGCTTCGTCGAGGCGAGCAGCAGACGATTTCGGTGGATGAATTTGCGGAAAAAGTGGCGGAAGAAATTAAAAAGAAAAAATAGCTTTCTGTTTTAGAAAAAAGAAGAGGAGTCGGCGCATTCGCACCGGCTCCTTTTTTATGATAACAATTTCATAGCACTGATTGTCGCAGCTGTTGTCAGAGCTGCGGGTTTTTCACAACCAGCAGATCGAGCAGGTCCACGCCCTTACCGGTGAGCATCCAGGCAGTCAATTCGGCCCGGGACCCTACTTTGCCATCTGTGATGTTCACGTAATCAATAAAACCGGCAAGATGCAGCTGTTCCTGATATTTTCTGATAGCGTCCATTTCCAAATCGGGAAATCTCTTCTTGATCGCTACCTGCAACACTTCGCTTTCCACGGCCTTTTTATAACCTATAGCCATGATTATTCCCGCAAAAACCAGTGTTCTCGTATCGCTCTCTTCTTGCATCACTTTCACCTCCCTTGATTTTAAGCCAGCATCAAGCTATGATTTAAACCAATGTTTATAGGAACTGAATGAAATATTACATCAAAACTTTCGGATGTCAAACCCCAGCAACCAATTTCGGCATTATTTTGTAATAACCGTTGAAACATCCCGAGTCGTCGCCTCCGGCTTAAATTTTGACCAAACCAATGATTTGTGAGCAAATTGGTGCGGGACAAGTGAACTTCTATGAACAAAAACTACTTTATTAAGACTTTTGGTTGCCAGATGAACGTGAGCGATTCCGAGCGGATTTCTGGCTTTTTGGAAAGCAAGGGCTACAAATCGGCTCAGAGCATATCCGAGGCCGCCTTGGTCGTTTTCAACACCTGTGGCATCAAACAGACCGCCGAAAACCGGGCGTATAGTTTTATACACAATCTCAGGAAGCACCACAATGATGTTAAAATCATCCTGACAGGCTGCATTGCGCATCGCAGTGACGTGCAAAAATTGCTCAAAAACAAAGTTGATTTGTTTTTTTCAATCAGCGATATGTTTTTGTTTGAAAATTGGATCATTGAAAATTGTTTGGAAATTGGAAATTGGAAATTGGAAATTCCGGCACAAAATAATCTGCCCAAAGAAAACATTGCTTATTTATCAATTGCTCCCAAGCATAATAATAAATACCAAGCATTTGTGCCGATAATGACCGGCTGCGACAATTTCTGCGCCTATTGCGTCGTTCCCCATGCTCGCGGCCGCGAAGTTTCGAGGCCAGCGGAAGAAATCCTGGCCGAAGTGCAAGACTTGGTGAAAAAAGGCTACAAACACATAACCCTGCTCGGCCAAAATGTTAATAGCTACAAAAGCACGGCTGATTTTCCCCAACTGCTGAAAAAAATCGACAGGATTCCAGGAAAATTCTGGGTCAGCTTCGTGTCTTCGCATCCCAAGGATTTCAGCGACGAATTGATCGGAATAATCGCCCGATGCAAAAAAGTGTGCGAATGGATCCATCTGCCTGTCCAAGCCGGCAACGATGCAATACTGCAAAAAATGAACCGCCGATATACACAGGCCCACTATTTGAAACTGCTGGGGAAAATCCGCCAGGCGATGAAAAAACACAAACCGCGGATACCATATTCCCTGTCTTCGGACATCATTGTCGGCTTCCCGGGCGAAACCCGCAAACAATTTGCGGACAGCGCGAAAATCATGGAAAAAGCCCGGTTCGATATGGTTTTTTTCGGTCAGTTTTCCCCCCGCCCCGGCACCGCGGCTTGGCAGATGAAAGACGACGTTGCCCAGAAAGAAAAAGCGCGGCGGGAAAAGTTCCTCAATGAAATCCTCAAAAAAACAACTTTGGCCAACAACAAGAAGTATGTCGGCAAGATTATGGAGGTGTTGGTAGAAAAAGAAAAAGACGGCGTATATTTCGGCAAGACCAGGACCATGAAAAACGTGAAGATACTGTCTGCCAAAAAAGATTTGATTGGAAAAATTATTAAGGTTAAAATAACCAAAGTGAATATATGGAATCTGGAAGGAGAAATTATTTAAAATAAAAAAGGTGAGGTAATTTACTTCGCGATGTTCCGCGTCGTACTTACCCCACCAATTGGCCCTTTTCGCTACTTGTCGCTTGTACGAAAGTAATCTGGTTGGCCATTTCAGACACTTCTCCGTAAAGCCAAGCTCTCCTAGAGAACGTAGCCAAAATATATTAGCAAAATACCTAAATTATGTCAATATTACCTAAAATAATCATCATCCTTGGTCCGACAGCATCAGGCAAGTCTGATATTGCAATTAGGCTGGCCAAAAAATTCGACGGCGAAATCATCTCCGCCGACAGCCGGCAGGTTTATCGCGGCATGAACATCGGTTCCGGCAAGGTTTCGGGAAAATGGAACCAGAAACTTGGAGTCTTCATATCTGAGAACATTCCCCACCATTTGATCGACATCGCGGATCCTAATGATGATTTCAACGTTTCACATTTCAAAAAAATGGCGGAAAAAGCCATCGCGGAAATTTTGCAAAGAGGCCAAGTCCCCATCCTCTGCGGCGGAACCGGATTTTGGATCCAGGCAGTTGTCGACAATGTTGTTTTGCCGGAAGTTAAACCGAACCCTGAGCTACGCAGCATGCTACGTAGCAAAACGGCAGCAGAACTTTTTGCCGAACTGCAAAAACTTGATTCCCGAAGAGCGGAAACTATCGACCCGAAAAACAAAGTGCGTCTGATCCGCGCTTTGGAAATTTGCGCGGCGTTAGGTGCTGTTCCAAAAACCAAAGCCCGCAATACAAGAAATGATAAGTATGACTTTCTGGAAATCGGAATCGACACGATCAGAGAAGAGCTGAATGAAAAAATAAAAAGACGCCTGGATGAACGTTTTGAAGAAGGGATGATCAAAGAAGTGGAAAACCTCCAAAATCCGTCGGCTGACGGAGGCGTTGCCTGGGAGCGATTGGAATATTTCGGCCTTGAATACCGCTGGATCGCCCGCTATCTGCAAAATAAAATACCGCTAGCAGAAATGAAAGAAAAATTATACTTCGACATCATCCACTACGCCAAGCGACAGATGACTTGGTTCAAACAGGATGAAAGAATCCTTTGGCTGAAAGACTACGCGGAGATTGAAAAAAGTGTTGCGCAATTCTTAAAATAGTTTGGACAAGCAATAAAAAACCCGTACTCATTAGAGTACGGGGTCGGACGTGGAGTCCATGAATTTAGGATTAAGCGGCGCAAATTCCGCCGAAACCATATGTGCGAGCGGAGGACTCGCATGAATAGAAGGCTTTCTTCTCTCATCTTCCTCCAGCCCATCTGAAGGGACTGTTGATTTTTGCGGCTCCCGCAGCGTTGAAGGATCCAAGAGTCTTACGGAAAGGATGGAACTGCGCCTCATATACATCAAGATGCTGTCCCTAAAACCTTTCACTCGTGAATCCAAACAAAGCGTAGCTTCGTCAAAAAGAAAATGCATACC
>JBGQBV010000026.1:0-9025 GCA_041494985.1 Minisyncoccia bacterium | reverse complement strand
ATCTTAATATACCCCCTACGGGTATACTACACCGCTAGGGAAACTTGTCAAGGCACGTCACTCGCGACTGACGTGCCGAGAAAAAACAACAAAAAAACCACCCAAGCGAGGCGGCTCCCAAAAATAGTTTTTCTGATGTTTCCGACTACGGTTTTTTCCCAACCAGCACGATGTTGCGCCCGCCGACCACCTCGCAGCTTTCGATGGAAAACCCGGCGGCGGAAAAAAGTTCCTCCAATTCCCTCTTGGTGAAAGCGTGGTGAAAGCGCTGGAACTGCTTCCCTTCATTATCGGCAAAAGAAATGCGGCAATCATTCCAGTCCAGGTCGCCCCGGAGGGTGATTTTTTTCCACCAGTTTTGGAGGATGTTTTTCAGGTATTTTTTCTGCCACAAGTTCCAGACCGTGATGACAACATATCCGCCGCTCTTCACCGTGCGATGCAGCTCGCGCGCGCTGTCCGCCCGGTATTCTTTCGAGGGCAGATGGTGGAAAACCGCAATGCTATACGCAGTGTTGAAAAAATTATCAGCAAGTGGTAGACCCAGCACTAAATTTTTATTTTTATTTTCTTTAATATTTTCACCTTGCACAAAGTTACGATTTTCTCTATCCTTTATATGCCCATTAAAATTAGTGCTGGGTAGAGTGATTTGACCGCTTGTCTTTGAAAAATGGACATTCGGCCGCTGGTAGCGCTGCTGGGCGAGATCAAGAAGTCGCTGCGACACGTCTGTCCCGTAGTATTGCATCTCCGCTGCGCCGGAAAGCAGCTCAAGCAGCCGCCCGTTCCCGCAGCCGAAATCCAGCACATTGCTGCCGGACTGCGCATATCGGCCGATGAATTCCAAACCGCGCCAGAAATGTTTCCGGGTCTGGGAGAACTTCTCAGCCATCAGGTCATAGCCTTGCTCAGTTTCCTGTAATATTTTTTGTACTGTTTCTTGTTTCATTTTCAGGTAACTTCCTTCTTTGTTCTATTATGGATAAAGCCTACGACAATTTCATTATTAGCGCAATCAAAGAGCTGCCCAGCACACAGGCGGAATTTTTGCAGCTGAAGAAAGTGCTTTCCAAGCGATACGGCGTGCCGACACCGACCAACGCCGATTTGCGCGACACATACAACAAGTTGGTCGCTCGGAAAAAAATCAAGCGCTCCGCTGCGTTTGAAAAAATACTGCTCAGCCGGAGGATCCGCACGCAGTCGGGCGTGGCGGTCGTGGCAGTGCTGACTAAAGCCTATCCCTGCCCCGGCAAATGCATCTACTGCCCGAGTGAAAAGGATATGCCAAAAAGCTATCTCTCCAACGAGCCGGCGGTCATGCGCGCCATCGATTCCCATTTTGACCCGTACCGGCAGGTGCAAAGCCGGCTGCGTTCGCTGGAACTGAACGGCCACCAGACGGACAAAATCGAACTGATCGTCATGGGCGGCACGTTTTCTTTTCTGCCCAAGCCTTACCAGATGAAATTCATCGGCCGGTGTTTCCAAGCGGCAAATGATTATCCAAAAAATCTCAAATCCAAAATCTCAAATCTCAAAATAAACGACCTACTGATTCAAGCGCAAAAAAGAAATGAGACTTCCAAGCACCGGTTTATCGGACTGACGTTGGAAACGCGGCCGGACTATATCGATGCGGAGGAAATCATCAATTTCCGAAAACTGGGCTGCACCCGCGTCGAACTGGGCGTGCAAAGCATTTTTGATGATGTCCTGAAAATCAACAAGCGCGGACATCTGGTCAGCGAAACAGTCCGGGCCACGCAGCTGCTCAAGGACGCCGGTTTCAAGATCAATTTCCACATGATGCCGGGACTGCCGGGATCGACCCCGGCGCGCGATTTAAAAATGTTCCAGGAGCTTTTCCGCAATCCAAATTTCCAGCCGGACATGCTCAAGATTTATCCGACTGTCGTGCTCAAGAACAGCGCGCTGCACGCCATTTGGAAACGCGGCGCCTATGCGCCGCTCAGCAACCGGCAATTTGAAAAATTGGTGGTGAAAATAAAAAACGAAGCGATCACGCCGTATGTGCGCATCGCGCGGCTGGTCCGCGACGTGCCGACCGCTTCGATCATCGCCGGGCCGACCGTTTCCAACCTGCGGCAGATCATCATCCCCCAATCGCAGTGCCCGTGCATCCGCTGCCGCGAAGTGCGTGAAGATTATCTGATCAAGGAAAAAATAATCCTGGACCGTATCGACTACGCCGCCTCAGACGGACGGGAAATCTTTTTGCAATACGTTTCGCCGGACAAGAAAAAACTGTTTGCCTTGTTGCGGCTGCGGATTCCGGCGGACAACAACCGAAACCATTTCATCCCGGCACTCCGCGGCGCCGCGCTCGTCCGCGAAGTGCACACCTATGGCAAGATGACGCAGATAGACACCGCGGACAAAACTTCTCCGCAGCACAGCGGTCTCGGGAAAAAGCTGATGAAAGAAGCGGAGCGGATTGCCCAGAAGGAATTCGGCCTCGCCAAGATTGTAGTAATTTCAGGCGTCGGTGTCAGAGATTACTATCGCAAAGCCGGATATAAGCTGCAAGATACTTATATGGTAAAATGTATATAGCGCATTAAATCATACTAAAAATATGCCAAAAATAATCATCGCATCCGGACCAGTCATCGTGGAAGATGGCAAAGTCCTGCTGAACCAGCATGGCGATACGACCTTTTGGAAATTTTGCGGCGGCAAAGTCGAAGACTTCGAACATGGCCTGATCGACCATGCCCGGCGCGAAGTCAAAGAAGAGATGGGCATCGAAATAGAAATCCTTGATCCTGTTCCCTATTTCATGCACACGATCAAAGAAACGCCTGAAGGAGCCGTCGACGTCATTTTGGTCCACTTTCTCGCCAAGCGCATCGGAGAAATACGGACAGGAGCAGACATCCGCGAATGGAAATGGATTCCGCTGGCAGATTTGAAAAACGAGCCGCTTGCGCCAAACATCCTGCCGACACTCAAACATTTCGGTTTTATCAAATGAATCTAAAAAGGCCTCATCCGAGGCCTTTTTTATATTTTGACTTGCTTTTCCCACAGAAGGCGTATAATACGAAGCATAAACATAAATAATAAAAAGCTATGAAAATCGTCAACCACATCATCAAACTGAAAACGACCACTACCCTAGACTTCATCGATATCACTGAAAAGATCCAGGAAAAAATAAAAAAGGCCGGTGTGAAGAAAGGCGTCATCAACATCCAGAGCCTGCACACGACCATGGCGGTCCTCATCAACGAGGCGGAACCGCTGCTGATCGCCGATATGAAAAAGCTGTTGGAAAAACTGGCGCCGCGAACCTATGAATATATGCATGACAATTTCGAGATCCGCACAGTCAATATGTGCGACGGCGAATGTGCCAACGGACACGCACACAACAAGGCGATCCATCTGCCGGCTTCAGCCATGCTGAACATTTTGGGAAACAAGCTGCAGCTCGGACAATGGCAAAGAGTCTTCGCCGTGGAACTTGACCGCTCTCGGCCGCGCGAAATCGCCTTGCAGATCATGGGCGAATAAATCATTTTCCGGCTAGTTGACCGCAAGCGCCTTGGATTTCTTCGCCAAGGCTTTTTCTTATCGTGGCGCTTACGCGATGCTTTTCGAGTTCCTGTTTGAAAAGCTGCGTGCGAGTTTTGGAAGACGGTTTCAATCCGCCAGCTGGCGGACTCGCCACAGTATTGTAACGAATGAGATTCATATGTAAAAGATGAGTGTTTCCGATCGAATATACAAAATCCGAGAGCAGCTTGGCGTCCAAGGCCGTGTCGTTGATTCCGTCCAGCATGATGTATTCCAAAAAGACTTTCCGGTTGGTGATCTGGAAATAATTCTGCAGCGCTTTTTTCAAGGATGCCAGATTGTCCTTTTTATTCACCGGCATGAAGCGGTCGCGTTTCTCGTCCGAGGCGAAATGCAGCGATATGGCCAGATTGACTTGCGGAAACTCAGCGGCCAATTTCCCGATGCCTTCCGTGATTCCGGAAGTGGAAACAGAAAGGCTGCGCGAACCGAAACCGAACAATTTCGCATCCGTCAGATTCTTGATGCTTTCCGAAACATTCTCCCAATTCAAGAACGGCTCCCCCATGCCCATATAGACGATGTTGGAAAAACTGCCGGCGATCTTGTTTTTCCGCAGATATTGCCGCCAGAACAGCACCTGGTCGGTAATCTCTTCCGCCGTCAGATTCCTTTTGAACCCCATCTTGCCCGTGGCGCAGAAGCGGCAGCCCATGGCGCAGCCGACCTGGCAGGAGATGCAAGCCGACCATGTTCCGGGTTTGGGAGAAATCAAAACGGTTTCAATCAAATTTCCATCCTCCAATTTCAATAGCGCTTTGATGGATTGTTCGTCTTTAGCCGTCAGCACTTTTTCCACCGCAAAAGAAAGCAGTTGCATTTCCTTGGCTATCTTTTCGCGCAGATCTTTGGACAGAGTCGTGATTTCGGAAAACGAAGCCACGCCGTCGGCAAAGATGGCCTTTTGGATCTGTCCCAGACGGAACTTCGGCTGGCCGCTTTCCACTAGAAATTGTTCAAGTTTTTGAGTGTCCATCCAGCAGTAGAAATTTGAATGGCCTTTGGCCAAAATCAACTTCTTGTTATATATAAACGATGTTTCAGATATTATAAATTTTTGATTCCAGTTTTTTCATATTTTCAAATTTTCACTGCTGGATCCATATCCAAGCTACATTACATCAAATATTCAAAATTATCAAGAATAGAAAAACGGGTGAGAGAATTATCTCCCACCCGTGTGTTGCGTTGTGCAATCCGCTTCTAACGTTATCACGCGTTCATGACCCAGGCGCCCGTCTTCTTGATCCCTTCGGTTTGGCCCGCGGGACTCTTCGACGCCGCGAAGGCTTCACCTCCTTGATCGGTCCCGGCCTTAGCCTGACCAGTGAGCGTGGCGGCAGACACATTATAAGGAGATGTCTCGATCGTCATGGACATGGCCGCATGGATCGGGAACGCTTCCGCTTCCATGAACTTGTCGGTTTTCATCAGGTCGCCATCCTGTTCGCAGGCGTTTGCCAGGACATGCATCCGGTCGCCGGCTTCGATTTGGGCCACAGCTGCGATTCCGCCAGCTGATCCACCGGTTTCATCCGCCTTTTTATGCATGATCGCCAATCCGGAAATAGCCGGGGATGCCTTTGCGATCGCCGTCTTCTGTGTGAAGCCCTTGTCCGCCTTCGCGTCAGCGACCCCTTTTGGTCCTGCGAAAGCCAGAGCGCCGAAAGCCACCACCACGGCCACCGTTATAAGAAGCGTGAAGGTCTTGAAGGTCTTTTTCTTCATTGCGCGCCACCTCCATAAAAGGTTGTGCTCTTTTGACTGGATTTTTCACCTCCTTTCTGCCAGTCAGCGGGTGCGAGCATGCCCGCTTTTTTATAAGGTACTATGCGTCTAATTTTATAAAAAACAGCCGCTTGTGTCAACAGTGATTAGTTCATTATTCAACGGTCACCGATTTGGCCAGATTGCGCGGTTTGTCCACGTCATAGCCTTTGGAAACGCCGACATAATAGGCAAAAAGCTGCAGCGGGATGACGGAGAGCAGCGGGGTCAGCATTTCCAGCGTTTTGGGAATATAGATCACGTCGTCCGCATGTCTGGCTATTTCCTTGTCACCCTTGGTCGCGATGGCGATGATTTTTCCGCCGCGCGCCTTGATTTCCTGCATGCCCGAAATGTTCTTTTCATACACGCTGTCCTTGGGCACGATGAACACCGACGGGAACATCTTGTCGATGAGCGCGATCGGCCCGTGTTTCATTTCGCCGGACGGATAGCCTTCCGCGTGCACATAGGAAATTTCCTTGATCTTGAGCGCGCCTTCCATCGCGATCGGAAAATTATATTTCCGGCCCATATACAGCAGATCGGTGAAACTGCTGTATTTCTTGGCGATTTTTTTGATGTCAGTGTGCTGTTTTAAAATGGTTTCGATATGGGCCGGGATTTTTTCCAGTTCGCCCAAGATCCGCTCGCCGGTCACCAGTGACATGTCCCGCTGCCGGCCCAAAAAGACCGCCAAGAGAGTCAGGAGCGACAGCTGCGAGGTGAATGCTTTGGTCGAAGCCACGCCAATTTCCGGCCCGGCATGGTTATACACGCCCGAGTCATTTTCCCGCGCGATGGTCGAGCCGACCGTGTTGATGATGCCCAGCGTCAACGCGCCTTTGTTTTTCGCTTCGCGGATGGCCGCCAAGGTGTCGGCGGTCTCACCGGATTGCGAAATGGCGATCACCGCCGTGCGTTCATCCAAGAGCGGTTTGCGATAGCGGAACTCGCTGGCATATTCCACTTCCACGGGAATGCCCGCATATTCTTCGATCATATATTCCCCAACCAATCCGGCGTAGTAGGAAGTTCCACAGCTCACGATGATGATCCGGTTGATGCCGCGCAGCTGCTTCTCCACATTCCGCAATCCCCCGAGCCGCGCCATCCCGTCGACTTTGGAAAGCCTGCCGCGCGTCGCGTTCTTGATCGCTTCCGGCTGTTCGAAAATTTCCTTGAGCATGAAATGAGCGTAGCCGTTTTTCTGCGCCTGTTCCATCGACCAGTCCAGTGTGTTGATCTTTTTGGCGACCGCTTTATTCCTGACCGTGAAGACTTCGTGCCCGTCCGGCCGCAGGATGGCGACTTCGCCGTCTTCCAGATAGATGACCTTGTCGGTATAGGTGACGATAGCCGAAGCGTCGGAAGCCAGGATGTATTCGCCTTTTCCTACGCCCAGCAGCAGCGGACTGCCGAAACGCGCCGCGATGATCTGGTCAGGAAAATTCTTGTGCATGATCGCCAGGCCGTATGTCCCCCTGATCTGTTTCAGCGCTTCCAGGACCGCTTCGCGGAAATCAAGTTTTTTGGAAAATTCTTCGATCAGATGCGCCACCACCTCGCTGTCCGTTTCCGACAGGAACTTATGCCCCTTGCTTTGCAGATGTTTCCTCAACTCCTGATAATTCTCAATGATGCCGTTGTGCACGATGGAAATCTCGCCTTTGCAGTCGAGATGCGGATGGGAATTCTTGTCGCAGGGTTTGCCATGGGTCGCCCAGCGCGTGTGCGCGATGCCGGAAAGGGCGACGATTTTCTTGCCGTTCGTCTTGTTTTCCAGCTCAGCGACTTTGCCGGTCGCCTTGAGCGTCAGGAATTTTCCGCCACTCACCACTGACAAGCCGGCGGAATCGTAGCCCCGGTATTCCAGACGTTTCAATCCTTCCAACAGGATCGGCACCACTTCTTTTTTTCCCACATATCCGATTATTCCGCACATAGACGTTTATATTCTGCTTATATTATTTAAAAATGCCAGCGTCAGATATCCGTAGAGGAGCCCGAGAACCAAACCTGCCAGGATGTCGCTCGGATAGTGCATGCCGTTGCGCAGACGCGACCAACCCATGACTGCGATTGCCACAATTGCGACAGGCCAGAGGAAACCGTAGAAATACACGAGCACCACCAGGGCGCCGGCCATGCTGGCCACATGGGAAGACGGAAACGACGAGTCCAAAAAGTTTTTTCCGATCGGCCGGATCTCTTTGGGATACGCCTGATAGGGACGCAGCCTTTCCCACGACAGCAGCTTGCCGCCCCACTTGATCAGCCCTTCGCTGATGATGAAATGCAAGATGAAGACGACGGCCAAGCCCAAGCACACGAAAATCCCCACCAACAGGTCGTTATACAATATGAAACCGGCGATCGCGACCCACGCGACGACCAGGAACAGGACGCTGCTGACAAAACCGCTCACCAGGTCCAGCGCCCTTGATCGGTGCTGGTTGAAAAGCATCACGATTTTCTTTTCAAATTCATGCATAGGCTTAGATTATTTCCTTTATGATATTTTTGTAGTCGCCGAGCTCCAAGATCGCCACAAGAACCCGCGCCAGTTTTTCACTGTCATGCCGGATGAAAGAACGCGTCGCTGAAATCAGATCGCTCTTGCTCGGTTTGATTTTTTTCATATACAGCAGGTCAGCCAGAGCGATTTTGTATCTGCGCTTGGCCTGCGCCTCGGCGCCAAACACGATGACGGATCCTTTGCCTTCGCGCTTTTCATATTTTTTCACCAGCAAGGATGGGATCTTCTTGCTGTTGAACGTCACAAAATCGATTCTTTCCTGGCCAATGTGTTTCTCCAGCATCTTCACATATTGGTCCACGGTGAAATTTTCCGTCTGCCCCTTCTTGTTCGTGAGATTGCAATTGAAAATGACGGCGGCTTCCGATTTCCTGATCGCCTCGCTGATCCCGGCCACCAGAAAAATCGGCAGGATCGAACCATATAGGTCGCCCGGGCCGATGATGATGACGTCGGCCGCCCGGATCGCGTCCAGCGCTTTCTTGTAGGCGCTGACTTTGGGTTTGAGGAAGACCGCGCTGATACTAGAGCGCCTGATCTCCTCGTTATGGTCGAGATTTTTTTCTCCCACCAGGATTTTCCCGCTGCCGAGCTTCACGTGCAGCCGCATGCTCTTTTCGCTCACGGGAATGACTTCCCCTTCGACGTCCAGGATGGCCGTGGCCTGCTGCACGCCTTTGGTGAAACTACCGTTTATTTTTTCCAGCGCGGAAAGCAGCAGATTGCCGAAGGTGTGGCCGTTGAGACCGCCTTTGTCGAAGCGGTAGTTCATCAAAGCGCGCAGCGTCTCGGAAGAATCGCTCAGCGCCACCAGGCACTGCCGCACGTCGCCCGGCGGCAACACGCCCAGTTCGTCGCGCAGCACGCCGGTCGAACCGCCGTCATCCGCCATGGAGACGATGGCGGAAATATCGATGGGATATTTCCTGAGGCCGCTCAGCAGCGCGAAGCTGCCTGTTCCTCCGCCGATTGTGACGATTTTTTTTCTTTGCATACGTAAAAACGGTTATTGACCAACAACGATGTTGATAAGTTTCCCCGGAACGAAAATGATTTTTTTGATCTCTTTTCCCTGTGTGAACGTTTTGACTTTCACGCTTTCCAGCGCCGTCT
>JBGQBV010000025.1:0-9267 GCA_041494985.1 Minisyncoccia bacterium | reverse complement strand
TCCAGCTTCACCTCTTCGCCTGGCAGCCCGATCACGCGCTTGATGAAAAATTGCTGCGGATTCATCGGATAGCGGAACACGGCGACATCATCCCGCTGCAGATCCTTGAACGAATCCACTGTCAGCAGGTGCTTGCCGGCGATATCCACGGATGTTTCCTTATATCCCAGCTCGTTGATGATCAGATAGTCACCATCCTTGAAGTTGGGTTCCATGCTGGCACCTTGCACAAAAAAGGGCTGGAACAGGAAAATCCGGATCGGCACGATGATCACCAGTGCCCAAAAGAAAACTTTGACCACTTCCCAAAGGAAACTTCCCACGCCATAATAACCTTCTTCTTCCGGGGATCCAGGCATTGTGCTGTTCGGATTGGCCATATTGCAAAAAAGTTAATTTAAGTCAAACAAGAGCCTGTTTAAATGGAAAACAACGCTATGATAACACGTATTTTCATCCAACGCAAGGGTAGTTTCTTGCCTTAACAGCGGTATTTTTTGCATTTAAGCCCCCACTGGGGTACAATGGACCCATGGATGGCATCAAAAACAAGCCTTTTTCGGCTCCGCCAGAAGCGCCGCAGCCGCTAAAACAGAAATTATCCGGTCCGTATATCCCCCGAACGGAAGAACTTTTCATTTCCCGCGAGGAAACAAAGGAACACGAAAAAAAATTCCGCGCCGGGATTCTGGCTAAAAAAATCATATTTTCAATCCTGGGCCTGGCCGCAGCCATGGCAATCGCCTATGCGGCCTATTTTTTTTGGAAGACGTATTCGGTGGGCAAACAGATGAACGCGGGAAATTCCAGCCGGATGACCTTGTCCGGCTACGTGCGCGCCATCGCTTCCCCGGTCATTCCGCTACACCAAGACCCTTTGAGGGGTGAAGAGACGGGACGGGTCAATATATTGCTGTTGGGAGCCGCCGGCGAGCACAAGCCGGGCGGCAATCTGACCGACACGGTGATGGTTGCGAGCATCGACACGAAAAACAAGAAAGTGGCCCTCCTTTCTCTGCCGCGGGATTTATATGTGCAGATTCCCGCCTCGACTCGCGGAGACAACTCGTCGACGCGAGGCGGGCCCGACACGCAGTCATACACCAAAATCAACAGCCTCTATCCGATCGGTATCAAGGCGGGCAACGGCGCCGACCTGATCAAGCAAGCCGTGGAAAAAATAACCGGCCTCACACTCAACTATTATCTCGCGATCGACTTCGACGGATTCCAAAAAGTCATCGACGCGATCGGCGGAATAAACGTCACTTCCGAACGCGACATCTATGACGCGCGTTTTCCCGGACCCAACTACAGCTATGAGACTTTTTCCCTGACCAAAGGCTTCCATGTCTTTAATGGGGCGACTGCGCTGAAATATGTCCGCGAACGCCATGATGATCCCGAAGGCGATTTCGGCCGGGCCAAACGCCAGCAGCAGGTGATCCAGGCCATGAAAAACAAACTGTTCTCCGTGAAAACATTTTTCAATGTCGTGGCGCTGAACGACATTCTGGGCGCGCTCGGCGAAAGCGTCCGGACAGACATCGCTTTCGGTGACATCGACCGCTTCATCTCGCTCAGCAAGGAAGTCGACATGCAGAACATCACCAATGTCGTGGCTGACGCCTGGCAATCTGGCAGCTTACTGAAAGTCTCACACGTGACCGTCGGCAGCGTCCAAGCTTTCATCCTAGTGCCGCGCGTCGGAAACTACAGCGAGATCCAGGATCTGGCGCAAAATATTTTCAACCAAAATGAACTCAAAAAACGCCAAGATGCCATCGTGGCGGAAAAAGCCCGCATCGCCATCGTCAACCGCAGCGGCAACAATCAGCTGGCTTCCAAAATCCAGAAGCTCCTGACAGACAAGCTGGATATGGGCAGCGTGCGCATCGCCGCCAAGACAACCGGCCCGATTGCCCAGCAAACGACCGTAACCGACAATTCTAATGGAGCAAAATTGTTCACGCTCGACGAACTGGTCAAAAAACTGCCCGCCACTGTCGCCGATCAATCTATGGCCACTGGTGCCACTTCAACCGGTGATGATATAATGATAACGCTGGGCAGCGATCTCGTAGATGTCTATAAATATGAGGAGAACACGATGCAAGACCTGCTGAACTCCGAAAATGACAACGTGGGCTATAATACTAACCAATAAAAAAATATGAAACTGATCATCGGCCTCGGCAATCCGGGCAAACAATATGCGAACACGCGGCACAACGCCGGGTTCATGGTTTTGGACGAAATCCAAAAAGCTTTTTCTTTTCCGGAATTCCAGATGAACCAGAAATTTGACACGCAGATTTCCGAAGGCAGCAAAAACGGAGAAAAAATGATTCTGGCCAAACCGCAATCCTTCATGAATCTCTCCGGCGAAGCAGTGAAGGCCTTGGTGGACTTCTACAAGATCCCACTGGAAAATATCGCCGTGATCCACGACGACCTGGACATCAATCTCAGCGAATACAAGATTTCCGCCGATTCATCGGCCGCCGGACACAACGGCGTACAGAGCATCATCGACAGTCTGGGCACGCAGCAATTCAAACGGATCCGCGTCGGCATCGAAGGCGCGGAAAAGAAAAAAGAGCGGGTTGTTCCCGGCGATGTCTTTGTCTTGCAGCCTTTTTCTGCCGAAGAATTAGTAACTGTAAAAAATCTAGCAGGAAAAATTGCTTTTGAATTGAAATTTTAAATGCATCTTAAACCGTCTCAGAATAAATTTTTTCTCCGATGCTAACTCGAATCCTATGTTTTCCAGCTGAAATTTTTCGTGCTCCCAGCACAAGAAACAAAAAATTTCAGGGGAAACATGGATTCTCAAACAGGACCTTCTCGAAAAAATTAATTCTAAGACGGTTTCCATTTTTAAAAGTGCATATTCAGAGGTGGCTATGGAGCGCGACGGCGCGAGATCGGAGTATTTTTTCAGCAGAAAAAATACGTACACCGATGGGTATGCGCTTTAAAAAATACTTAGCAAAGATCTAGAAAAATAAAAGATGAAATATCTCAACGCTTTGAACAAGATCGACGGGCTGGGCTGCCAGAAATTGAAAACGCTCATGAATTTTTTCGGCGCGGCAGAAGAAGCGTGGCGCGCCAGCCTTCCGCAGCTCATCGAATCCGGCATCGGCGAATCAGTCGCACAAAAAATCGTGGAACAAAGACCGGGCATCGATCCGGAAATCGAATGGGCCAAGTTGGAAAAAGAAAATATCTTGGCTTTCACAATTCAAGATGAACAATATCCAAAATTGCTGAAACAAATTCCTGACAGCCCGTATATCATATATATGAAGGGCAATTTGGATTGCTTGGATTTGCCGTTGGTGGCAATTGTCGGTTCACGCAAATTGACGGAGTATGGCAATCAAGTGGCGCGCGGCTTTGCCAAAGAGCTGGCCAAGAGCGGCATCTGCGTCGTCAGTGGATTGGCTTTCGGCATCGACGCTTGCGCTCATCGCGGCGCGTTGGATGCTCGAGGTAAAACCATCGCAGTGCTGGGCAATAGCTTGGACGCGGAAAGCATCGCGCCACGCACCAACTTCCAACTTTCAGAAGAAATCATAGAGAATGGCGGATTGCTCATCAGCGAATTCCCTGTCAAAACCAATGCGGACGTCTGGACATTCCCCGCACGCAACCGCATCATGGCCGGCATGAGCCTCGGCACGCTCGTGGTGGAAGCCGCCGAAAAAAGTGGGAGTCTCATCACCGCCAATCTGGCTCTGGACTACAACCGCGAAGTCTTCGCCGTCCCCGGACCGATCTTTTCTCCGCAATCAGTCGGCACGCACAAACTCATCAAGGACGGCGCCAAGTTGGTGACCTCAGCCAAAGACGTGCTGGAGGAATTGAAAATAGGACAAATTGAAAGAAAGCCGGAAGAAGTCACGTATATCGAACTCACAGAGGAGGAAGCAAAAGTGCGCTCCGTGCTCTCCCACGAAAGCGTCCACATTGACATAATAGGCAAACTGACTAAACTTGAAACAGCGACCATTTCCTCAACACTGGCAATTTTGGAAATAAAAGGGCTGGTGAAAAATATCGGGGGACAGAACTACATCAGGCTTTAGCTTCATTAGCTTCGTTAGCTTTTAGGGAATGCAAGATTCAAAAATGCAATTCAGGATTCAAAAGTTTTGAATTCTGATAGTATCTTTGAAAATTTGAGAAAAGAAAAACGCCCACTCCAGAATTCCGGAATGGGACGTTTGAACTCAAGCTGAATATCATTTGTACAAATAGTGATACACTACAGCGCCGGCAGCATAGTACGGCATTGAGGCGAGGACAACTTTCCACAAAGGTATAGTGGATGTGTCTACCAACAACACATTGGTAGTAAAGACTCCTGCACAACCCAATAGAGTTGAAACTACGAAAAATACTACAAATCTTTTTGGTTCTTTCATTTTAGTCTCCTTTTCAAAGAAGTTTGTTGAAATAATTGCGCTGAATTACCAACAATATAGTATACACCCAAATTGATAAAAAGTCAAGGCTTGAATTCTGATTAGCGGATTTTGCCTGAAATAAGGTATAATCCGATAATGAGAATTTAATGAATATTATAATCTATTGGCTAACAAGCTAACGAAGCTAGTGAAGCTAATGAAGCTATTTTATGAAATTAGTCATCGTTGAGTCACCCACCAAGGCCAAAACGATCTCCAAATTCCTAGGCAAAGGTTTCGCGGTGAAATCTTCTTTTGGCCATGTCCGCGATCTGCCGAAAAGCGATATGGGCATCGATATTGAGAAAAATTTCGCGCCGGAATATGTCATTCCCGAGAAAGCCGCAGTCAAGGTGACGGAGCTGAAAAAATATGCCGCCAAAGCGGATGCGGTCATCCTAGCATCCGACGAAGACCGCGAAGGAGAAGCTATCTCCTGGCATCTCGTCGAAGCGCTGGGACTCGACAAGAAGAAAACCAAGAAACCATATTCGCGCATCGTCTTCCATGAGATCACCAAGGGTGCTATCACCAAGGCATTGGAAAATCCGCGCCAGATCGACCTGAACTTGGTGGACGCGCAGCAGGCGCGCCGCGTGCTCGACCGTCTGGTCGGCTATGAACTTTCTCCGTTCCTGTGGAGCAAAATCCGTCGTGGCCTGTCCGCTGGACGCGTGCAATCAGTGGCGCTGCGCCTGATTGTGGAACGCGAGCGCGAAATCCAGAAATTTGCCGCCAGTGAATTTTGGACCATCGCTGCCAAGCTGCAGAAGAAAGCTTCCAAGGAGGAATTCGAGGCGAGCCTCACGCAGAAAAATGATGAGAAGATCGAGGAGACAATCACACTGAAACTTTTTGCCGGAGATTATAAGACGAAAAAAACCACCATCGCCGACAAGAAATCCGCCGAGGAGATTGCGGATGAACTGCGCCAGGCGAAATATTCCGTCCTCACCGTGGAAGAAAAGGAAACTTCCAGGAATCCTTCCGCGCCATTCACCACTTCGACGCTGCAGCAGGCAGCCATCAGCAATTTCGGTTTTTCCGCCAAGCAAACGATGATGACCGCGCAAAGACTCTATGAAGAAGGCTACATCACCTACATGCGCACGGACTCAATGAACTTGTCATTGGAATCATTGATGAGCGCCAAAAAAGTGATCGACAAGCAGTTCGGCAAACAGTACTCTCTTGAAAGTCCGAGATATTACAAGACCAAATCCAAATCCGCGCAGGAAGCGCATGAAGCCATCCGCCCGACCAGTTTGGAAAAACTTCCTGACGAATTGATGCCGATCTTGGAACCGAACCAACACAAACTATATCGCCTCATCTGGAACCGCACGATCGCCTGCCAGATGCAAAATGCCCGACTTAATTCGGTCAAAGCCGATATCGAAGCCGTCGGATCCGAGAATAAATATCTTTTGAAAGCCAATGGCTCCACGGTCATCTTCGACGGATTTTTGAAAGTCTACGCCACCCGCGCGGCGAACGCCGAATCGTTTTTGCCTGAATTGAAAAAAGGAGACGAGCTGGATCCGGTGGATATCGTCCCGACACAAAAAGAAACTTCCGCGCCGCCCCGCTACAACGAAGCCACGCTGGTCAAGGTGCTGGAAGAAAACGGCATCGGCCGTCCTTCCACCTACGCCCCGACCATTTCCACCATCATCGAAAGGAAATATGTGGACAAAAACGAAGAGAAAAGATTATTCCCGTTGGAAATCGGTTTCCCGGTCAATGACCTGCTGGTGGAAAATTTTCCGCAGATCGTCAGCATCGATTTTACCGCGACGATTGAAAAAAGTTTCGACGAAATCGCCGAAGGCACAAAAACTTGGGTGCCGGTCATCCGCGATTTCTATGAACCTTTCCATAAGCTGCTGGAGAAAAAAACCAAATCAGTGAAAAAAGAAGACCTGCTGGAAAAAGTCGGCCGGCAGTGTCCTGATTGCGGCGGCGACCTGATCATGAAATTCGGCCGCTTCGGGAAATTCATCGCCTGCATGAACTATCCGAAATGCAAATACACCGAAAAGACGGAAGCGGAGAAAAAAGAGGACGAAGCCAGTGTCGGCATCATCTGCGACAAATGTGGCGCCCCGATGGTCGTCAAACGCGGCCGCTTCGGCGCCTTCTTGGGCTGCAGCAAATATCCGGAATGCAAGGGCATCATGAAAATCGAGCAGAAGACCGGCCTCAAATGTCCGAAATGCGGCAAAGGTGACGTGATAGCCCGCAAATCCAAGAAAGGCAAGATGTTTTACGGCTGCAACAAATATCCGGAATGCGATTTCGTTATGTGGAACAAGCCGACCGGCGAACTTTGCCCTGATTGCCAAAATCCGCTGGCCTTCGCCCCCAAAGGCAAGATCAAATGCTCGAACAAGGAGTGCAAGTTCGAGAAAGAAGCGTAAATTAGCTTTCAGCTTCTAACTGCTAGCTTCTAGGAAATACACAACATAAAAAATCAGCATGTGAAATGCTGATTTTTTTGTTTTTTATTTTTCAATTAATTTGATGTTTTTCGGTAAATCTTCGACGGTTACCTCAATTATTTCTATCGGGACAACGGACTCTTCACTTCGACATTGCATACCTTCAAAGTTTCCAAATTTTTGTTTATCTAAAACATACACCTTACTAATTTTTTTATTTGCTCCATCAAGCAGATTTTTTGTCGCAGAAAAATACAGATGTTTTCCGTTTATGCCAAAATTACTTCGTGATTCTCCAATAACATCCTTTGGAGTAATCAATGCCCTGAAAATTGCCACATCGGCATAAGGAGTAGCAAAAACGGCAGGATCACCATCTTTTTCCATTTGTCCGGTTTCTTCATTATAATCATATCCCTGACGCGGCTCTATAGTTTCAATAACATCCAACGAACCATGAAAAACGAATCTGCCTTCTTTTTCTAATGACAGGAGCCTTTCTCTGTTTTTTCCAATCTGTTCGATTTTTGGTACTTTTTAAAAAGCCATAATTTAAAATAAAACCATAAAAAATATATACTATTTATATCATTAACTTACCGAAACCACCAATCCGACTTGCTACTTGCCCCCTCCTTCCCTATACTGGAAGTATTATTGATTCTTCGCGCATAATATATATTTATGGAACAACTGACCCTAAAAGACATCCTGGATGCGCTCCGACTGCCGACCGATGAGAAGATCAAGACCATCACGGAGGCCTATGATTTCTCGGCCAAGGCGCACGCCGGACAGAAACGCCGCAGCGGCGCGGACTACGTCCAGCATCCGATCGCCGTGGCCAAGATCCTGGCGGAAATGGGCATGGGCGAAAAAACCATCTCCGGCGGGCTGCTTCACGATGTCGTCGAGGACACCACAGTCACATTGGAAGATGTCGAGAAAAAATTCGGCAAAGAGATCGCCAGCCTGGTTGACGGCATCACTAAGCTGGGAAAAATAAAGCTGCG
Organism: Minisyncoccia bacterium; assembly: GCA_041494985.1. Taxonomy (GTDB): domain Bacteria; phylum Patescibacteriota; class Minisyncoccia; order Moranbacterales; family GWC2-37-73; genus JBGQBV01. The sequence continues at coordinate 1,338 of JBGQBV010000025.1, read as the reverse complement.
CGGCTCCCATGAGGAATATTTTTTGGAAAACCTGCGCAAGATGTTCATCGCCATGGCGACGGACATCCGCGTGATCATCATCAAACTGGCAGACCGCCTGCACAACATGCAGACGCTCGAGCACAATCCGCCGGAAAAACAGATCCGCATCGCCCGCGAAACCATGGAGGTTTTCGCACCCATCGCCAACCGTCTCGGCATGGGTGAAATAAAAAGCAAGCTCCAGGACCTTTCTTTCCAATATCTCGACCGAGATACCTACAATTTCGTCAAAGAACTTGAGGACAAGAATTATAAGGAACGGGAAAAGTATGTCGACCAGGCTATCACGGAACTCAGTGAGGAGATCAAGAAGGAAGGCATCAACATCGTCGAGATCCATGGCCGCGCCAAGAGCATCTACAGTCTGTTCATGAAACTGAAAAAATATGACATGGACGTCAGCCGCGTCCACGATTTGGCGGCGGTGCGCATCATCGTGCCCGAAGTGGCCGACTGCTATGAAACTTTGGGCATCGTGCACAAGAAATACCGCCCGATGATCGGAAGGATCAAGGACTACATTTCCCTGCCTAAACCCAATGGCTACCAGTCGATCCACACGACGGTTTTCGGGCCGGACGGCAAGATCATCGAAGTGCAGATCCGGACACAGAAGATGCACAACGAAGCGGAATTCGGCATCGCCGCGCACTGGATCTACAGCGAAAACAAGAAGAAAAAGAAATGGAAAGACCTGCTCTTCAAGAAAAAACCGGTGATTCCTCAGAAAGAATTGGAATGGGTCAAACAGCTGCGCGAATGGCAGACGGAAATCGGCCGGGACGACGAGGAATTCATGCAGGGCCTCAAGATCGATTTTTTCAAGAACCATATTTTCGCCTTCACGCCGATGGGTGATATCATTGATCTGCCTGAGGATGCGACGCCGGTCGATTTCGCCTACTCGATCCACGGGGAAATCGGAAACCACGCCACCGGCGCGAAAGTGAACGGCAACATGGTGCCGCTGGACTACCACATCAAGAACGGCGACGTGCTGGAAATTCTGACGGACAAATCCCGCAAAGCCCCCAATGCCGACTGGCTGAAGTTCGTAAAAACTTCCATGGCCAAATCCCACATCCGCCGAGAACTGCGAAAAGATAACGTTATAAAATAACTAACTTGTATTTCGTATTTTGTATTCCTCATCCGCACACTATGAAGTGCGTAGGCCCGTCTCGCCCGAGGCGTAGCCGAGGCGGACGAAATGCAAGTGATGAACGTTAAGAAATTTCTCAGCGGTAATCCGCTAGAAATTTTAGTGAAGAACGCCGCATTTGCTCCGGCATCGTC
>JBGQBV010000024.1:0-9856 GCA_041494985.1 Minisyncoccia bacterium | reverse complement strand
GGCACGACCCGCACCGACTGCATCCGGAGGCGTCACGACAAAACAAGTGCCAGTCGCGTTCAGTGTCGGGCCCTACGCGAGCGCGGGTTGTCCGGCATCGCGTTTGATCCAGCGGTAGGCAGCGACGGAATTTTTCCAGAAATATTTCGCATTTCCGCTGGTGGCGCCGCTGAGTTTCGCCTTAGACCGGGGAGGTGGCTGGGTCATGCCTGTGCTTGACAAGGCGTCTCCCGAATCAGGCAATAGCTTGGCAATCCACTGGAGATATTACCAGCAGCCGTGCACAGAGCCGATCCTGATTTTCCCGAAGAGATTTCCGCGGCAAGCCTGCCCCCGGCGAGACGCGTAGCTTTCGCTGGAAAATTGCCTCATCCAAGCCTTGCACGAAATTAGTGTAAGGCTTTTCTTTATTTTGACGGGACTGATTTTTCAGGTGTATAATGGCGGAAGGGAGGTGAGATAGGGGTGGATGGAAGTCAGTTGTTTAAAAAAAGTGGGACGGTCCATGGGGTCAGAAGTCTATTCTAGGAAGTCGGGAAGGAGATTCTTAATGCGAAAAGAAAGGCCTTCAGTCGTTGTCATTGCTTCAATTCCGGGATTTGTCAGCTTGTTGGAACCGGAACGGCAAAATGCGGCGGAAGCAGGGATTCTGAGGAGGTTATGGAGGTGGTATCATCCAAACCAACTGACCGGCCTCGTTCCTGGTAGTGTTATTCTGAAACATTTCAAATCAAGCGGCCTGCTGAGGGGCTGCTACGGACATTCGGAAATCATAGATATCCAGACGCTGGGCGTAGATTTTTTCCGGCTGCATTTTCCCAGAGAAGCGCCTTACGCCTGGGGAACGGTAGACGATGGGAAAGACGACAGAGTTTCTTGCCTGGTCGAAAAAGAGGGCCAGGTAATCATAGAAAGGCGGTTGATTACGGCTTTGGTGGGGTTTTTTAATCCCGCCCTGCGACGTGTCGCGCCTTGATGAATGTTTTTTGTTTTTGAAAACTTAAGCCTTGTGCGAAAAATCGCGCAAGGCTTTTTTCTTTTCTATTGAAATAAAAACCTATATAATGGAGCTTATGGAATCCAGCAGTGAAAATTCGAAAATTATAATTTTCTGAAATTTACAAAGAGTCTGGATTAAAAAGGTTGATACATATTTTTAAAATATAGAAACTTGAGCGGCCGAAGGCCATTCGAATTTCTACTGCTGGATGGAATATAAATACACGGGCATCATCCTGGGCAAGCGGGAGGTGGCGGAGACGGATCGCATCTGCACGATCTATACCTTGGAAGGCGGGAAAATAAAATCTATCGCCAAGGGCGTGCGTAAACCGCACGCCAAGTTGGCGGCTTCGCTGGAAAACATCACCTTGGCGGACATCACCATCGTGCGGACCAGAGGTTTGGGGAAAATCACCGGTTCGATCATTGAGAACAGCTTCAGCGCTCTCAAAGGCGATTGCGGCGCGGTGCTGGAAACGTTCGCCGCCCTGGCGCTGTTCGACAAGATGGTGGATTTCGAAAATCCCGACCCGGCGGTCTTCCAGCTTTTGAAAAGCTATTTGGAAGCTGTCGATTCCTGCGCCGGAGGCGAAGGTAACGAAAAGCAGGTCCTGCTCCGGCTCGGTTTTGTCGTCAAACTGCTGCACGCCCTCGGCTATGCCATCGAAGCCGATTGCTGCATCGCTTGCCGCCAGCCGCTCTCTCCGGACGCTCCTATGTTCAGTGCCCAGCACGGTGGGACTATGTGCGAGGGTTGCAGCCGGGAGAATCCCGAGGCAATCATTCTGGTCAGCGCCAATGCGGTCAAGATGCTGCGGCTGTTCTTGCGCAGCAAGATGGGCTCATTGTCCAAAATCCAGGCGACCAGGGAAGACTGCGACAGTGTCCGTCTGGCCGTCGATGAATTCCTTCGCTGGACCATCTAGCTGTCAGCCACGGGCGGAAAACTTTGTAAAATGCGTCTTTTTTGGTATAATGCAGATAAACATAAAAGCAAAACAAAACTATGCCTTTGAATGATCTCAATAAGGAACTTTATAATTCTGATTCGAAAGTCATTTCCAATCGTACGCATGAAAAGAGCGAATATGACGTGGAGACTGCGGCCGGCCAAGCGAGCCCTTTTGACAAAGAGCAGAATTGGAACCAACCGCAAAAAGGGTTTTCCCCCAAGCAAAAAAAGATCCTCTACATCGCCCTGGGCGTCTTGGTGGCTGCTATTGTCGCAGTAGCCGGCGTTTTCGCCTATCGTTGGTGGCAAAAGGACGCCTTCCATCAGGATCGCGTCTCAATCTCCTTCGAAGGTCCCAAGGAAGCTGACAGCACTCAGCAGACGGCCTACATCATCCATTATAAAAATAGCAACCGCGTCACTTTGAAGAATGCGGAAATCGATCTGACCTATTCGGAAAATTTCCAGCCGATCGACAACGTGAACCTGAAATATCTGAGTCCTAGCTCAAGCAAGATATTTGTCGGGGACATAAAACCGAATAGTGAGGGCACCGCCGAACTCAAAGGGATTTTCTACGCTCCTAAGGATTTTCCGGTCTATCTGTATGCTTCGCTGCATTTCGTGCCATCCAATGGGACAGCCGATCTTTCGATGGAAAACCAGGTCGGGGTCAATATCACAGCCGCTCCGGTCCTGCTGGACGTCACAGCTCCGCAGCAGGCCATCGATGGCGGCGACGTGCAATACGTCATTGACTACAAGAATCTGGATGTCCGGCGGATGAGCGACGTGCAGGTCAGGGTGGATTTCCCACAAGGGTTCGAGATGGGCAGCGCCAATCCGACGCCCTCGGAAAAAGATTCGTATTGGTATGTCGGGAATCTGGAAGCGGGCCAGGGCGGGAAGATAACGATCCAGGGACAGATGCATGGCGATGACGGCGAGGACCAGAACGCCCTGGTTTCATTGGGCCATGTCGGCAACGACGGCAATTTTGTGGTTTTCAACAAGCAGGAAGCGGATATCCGCATGGTTTCTCCGGTGCTGGCGGTCAAACAGACGCTGGACAACAAGGAAAACAATGTCATCAACGCCGGCGACGTCCTCCAATACACGATCAGCTATAAGAACACCGGATCTACAGGCCTGCGCGATGCGATCATCACTGCCCAAGTGACAGGGAAGATCGTGGATTTTTCCAAAATAAGCAGCGATAACGGATCATATGACGGCACGACGGGAACGATGATCTGGAAAGCGTCGGATGTTCCTGGACTGGCCAACATCGATCCGCAGGCCGGGGGCTCCGTACATTTTTCCATCCCGGTGAAGTCAGTGATTCCGATAGCGAACAAATTGGACAAGAATTTCGTCGTGTCTTCGGTGGCGAAAATCGACAGTCCGGATATTCCGGTGTCGAACGGCGCGAACAAGGTCATCGGCAGCAACAAGCTTGAACTCAAGCTTGCGTCGAAAGTCCTCTTCGACGTCAAAGGATACTATGCCGATGCCAAAATCAAGAATTCCGGACCGATCCCGATGCAGACGGGAAAGGAGACGACTTTCGCGATCCATTGGTCAGTGGTCAATGTTTCCAACGACATCACTAACGCACAAGTCATCTCTTCGCTGCCGACCGGCGTGCGCTGGACCGGCCAGATATATCCGGCCAATGAGAAAATTTCCTATAACGAACGGACGAATCAGCTTATCTGGAACGCAGGCGACATCGCGGCCGGAGCCGGACTTATCACGCCGCCGCACGAAGTCGTGTTCCAGGTCGGAGTGACGCCCCAGGTCAACCAGGTCGGAGATCCGATCACACTGGTCAACAAGTCGACTTTCACCGCCAAGGACATGTTTGTCGGGCAGAGCATAAACCTCGAAGGGGACAAGAAGGACACACAGCTGTATGAGGATCCGAAAGTCGGATTCGCTGGGGGAAAAGTCGCCCGCTAGTTTACATTTCTTGTTATCCTGCTATCATGTTTAGGATGTTTGAATTGATTTCCGAAAAAAACGGCACAAGGGCAGGAAAGCTTCATACGCGGAACGGAGAAACCAAAACTCCGTTTTTTATGCCTGATGCTACCCGCGGTTTCGTCCGGTCGCTGTCAAAAAACGACCTGGAAAAGATCGGCATGGGTCCGATGGTGGTCAACACCTATCATCTCTATCTGCAGCCCGGGATGGAAACTGTCAAGAAGTCCGGCGGCATCCACCAGTTCATGAATTGGGACAAGCCGCTGCTTTCGGACAGCGGAGGCTATCAGGTTTTTTCCTTGATCCACAAGAATCCGCAGATGGGCAAAATCACGGAAAACGAAGTGATCTTCAAATCGCCATTGGACGGCTCAAGGCATGTGATCACTCCGGAAAAAGCCATCCAGATCCAATTCGATCTGGGCGTGGACATGATGGTCTGTTTGGATGATCCGCCACCTAATTCCTATTCCAAAGCGAAGATCCAAAAGGCGGTCGAGCGGACTTTGCGCTGGGCCGAAAGGTGCAAGATCGAATATACAAAGCAAATCAAAGAAAGAAAAATAGCAGAAAAGGACAGGCCGCTGATTTTCGGCGTGATCCAAGGCGGCGAGCATCTTGACCTGCGCAAGCTGTGCACGGAAGGACTGGTGAAGATCGGTTTCGACGGCTATGGTTTCGGGGCGCGCCACGTGGACAGCGAAGGCAATTTTTTGGAAGAGGTCCTGGAATATACGGCTAGTCTGATTCCGGCCGACGCCCTGCGGTTTGCCTTGGGCATCGGGACACCGCGGGACATCGTCCGCTGCGTGGCGATGGGCTGGGATATGTTCGATTGCGTCATCCCCACGCGGGAAGGGCGGCACGGTAAGATCTTCGTTTGGAAACACGAGGACCTGAGCCGGGAAGATTTCTACGAAACGTTCAATATCAACAATGAGAAGTATAAAAACGACTTTTCGCCGGTGGATGCGGACTGTGACTGCGAGCTTTGTCAGAATCACACCAAAGCCTATCTGCACCACTTGCTCAGGACGAAAGAGCCTCTGTTCATGCGGCTGGCGTCATTGCATAATCTGAAGTTTTATATTAGGCTGATGGAGTTGCTGCAGAAATGAAATAATTCAGGTCAATGCACGTAATAATTATATGTACGCATATTAATTCCCTAATAATAAGTTTATGAAAAAAAGAAGCGTGAGCGCGAAAAAGCGGCCGGCCGGGTCAGATAAGTTCTCGAAAGTGAGCAACTTTCTGAAGATAGTTTCCGATGAGAACCGGATGAAGATTTTGTTGGCTCTCAAAGGCGATTCGCTGAATGTGACGCAGATCCACACGAAACTGCGGATTCCGCAGAACCTGACTTCCCACCATCTGTCCAAGCTGAAGAGCGTGGGGCTTTTGAGCGAGAAACACGAAGGGACTTTCCGCCATTACAGCGTGAATACGAAGAATTTGCGGCAGCTGAGCCAGATGTTCAAGGACTTGTTCAACATCTAAGCGCTCAAAACAGTTTTTCGGCCAAAATCACCGGCTCGCTCCCTGGAGAAGCCGGTTTTTGTTTTCTGGATTTCTAAAAATATGCTATAATTCCGATATTATTGGCCGCCTTGGACGGGGTTTTTCTTTAATACAAAAAACAAAAAATGGCAGCGGAACCTTGCATAAAAGTCAATCAGCTCCGGGTTATCTACAACAAAGGCAAATCCAACGAAGTGCGTTCGCTGGACGGGGTTGATCTGGAAATCTATCCGGAAGAATACATCATCATTTTCGGTCCTTCCGGCTGCGGCAAATCGACCTTGCTCTATGGCATTTCCGGGCTGCAGGCGCCGACCTATGGGGACGTGATCGTCAGTGGCAAAAACCTGGCCCAGATGAAAAAAAGCGAGATGGTGGAATTCCATCAGCTGGTGATCGGGATGGTTTTCCAAGCCTTCTATCTTATCGAGACGCTGACGGTTTTGGACAACGTGTGTCTGCCGAAAGTTTTCCGCGGCGAGAATCTGAGTGAACGCCGCAAAAAAGCCATGGAACTGTTGCGCCGGTTCGGAATCGCCGAGCAGGCGGACAAGTTTCCGGCCATGCTCTCCGGCGGACAAAAGCAGCGCGTGTCGGTGGCCCGATCGCTCGTGAACAATCCGGAAATCATCCTGGCCGACGAGCCGGTGGGCAACCTGGACAGCGAATCCGCGCAGAACGTGCTGGACATCTTCAAGGAAATCAACGAAGTGGACAAAAAAACCTTGATCATGGTTACGCATAATCCGGAGCATCTGGTGTACGCCGACCGCATCATCCATATGAAAGACGGCAAGAAGATCCGCGAGGAGATCAATCTGGACAAGCGGCCCAAAGAGGCGATCAAGAAAGAAATCGAAAAGATCCCGGAAGAGATTTCCGGCGAGCTCAAACTGCTCATGCGCACGTTCAAAAACCTGTCGCTCCAGCAGATCGGCGTGCTGCTCATCCCGTTCAAAGCCAAGCAGATCGTGTCCCACATCCTCTCGCAGCTGAAAGAAGAACAGATCGAATCGGCGGAAAATTTTCTCAAAGAGCTTTTGTTTAACAACATCAACCGCGACATCTTCCAAGAAAAACTCGACCTGGATTTCGAAAGAGGCGGCGCCGGCTGGAACAAGCTCCGGGCCATCTCGTTCACGCAGCGGGTGGAAGACATCCTGGCCCAATCGGAGGCGCTGAAAGCCGACCAGGTGGCCGGACTCATCACCTTTTCCGATTATCTCATCAAGCTGTATGGTCTCAAATTGGATGAGGACATCGTGCTCCGGTTCCGGGCCTTTCTGAAATTACGCGTGGAAAACAAGATCGACCGGTTCGGTCTGCAGCAGCGGCTGGACACTTCGAAAGCGCTCGGCGGTTGCGGACTGTATAAGAACAGCGCCGAGAAAGTGGTGGAGGAAGCCGAGCTTATCATGCTTTTGAAATATTCCGGCATCGGGAAATAGGTATTTTTTAAAAAGATCTTATGAATTTCATCGATTTGTTCAAATTGTCCACCCGCATGTTCAAGGCGAGAACGTCCCGCACGCTGCTCACGGTTTTGGGCATGAGCATCGGTATCGCCGCCATCCTTTTTCTGGTGTCTTTGGGCTATGGTCTGCAGAAAACGCTGCTGGAAAGGATCACGACCTCGGATTCGCTGCTCACGCTGGACGTTTCTGACGCGAAATCCGGCAATTCATCGCTCAACAGTGATATTCTCAATCGGATCCAGTCCTTGTCGGGCGTGGAGGAGGTCAGTCCGGCCTTCCAGATTACGGCGCAGGGGCACCTGGATGATTTGTCCGCTGACTTGCTGGCCATCGGTGCCAAGCCTTCGTTTCTCAAATTGGGCGGATATAAGGCGACCAACGGGGCGCTGATCGCCGACAGCAATCCTGAAGGCGTCGTGATCACCAGCGCAGTGGCGCAGGTTTTCAATCAGGATCCGGCCGCCATCATCGGCAAAGAGATATCCTTTTCTTTCTTCGTGCCCTCAAATCCTGAAAATGTTGCCGATGAGGCGATGGACAATAGCGGCCAGAATGCTCCGGACGCCGCTCCGCAGAGCGTGACCACCCGCGTCGAAAGCACCACGAAATACAAGGTCATCGGCGTCATCGACGGCCAGGACAGTATGGTCTATATAAATATAGCTTCGCTGGGCAATCTGAACATCACGAATTACGGGCAGGTCAAAGTCAAAACGCATTCGAATCCGGAAATGGGAGTCATCCGCGACACGATCCTGGGCTACGGCCTCTTGGTCTCCTCGCTGTCCGACACGGTCGACCAGGCGAACAAGATCTTCAGCGTCGTGCAGATCCTGCTCATGCTTTTCGGTGTCATCGCGCTGGTGGTTTCCGCCATCGGCATGTTCAACACGATGACCATCACCTTGCTGGAGCGCACCGAGGAAATCGGCATCATGAAATCGATCGGCGCTTCGGACATGTCCATCTCGATGATGTTCTTCATGGAGTCGGCGATCATGGGCTTCTTGGGCGGCTGCGCCGGCGTGTTCATCGGCTGGCTGGGCGGAGTCATGTTCAATGCCCTGATCAACCTGGTGGCGTCCCGCTTCGGCGGGCAGAGCGTCAGCCTGTTCTACAGTCCGACTTGGTTCGTGCTTTCGATTCTGGGTTTTTCGGGAGTTGTCGGAGCTTTCACGGGGTTCGTGCCGGCGCGCCGGGCTTCCAAGATCGATCCGTTGGACGCTTTGCGGTACAAATAATCGCGGACTGTTTTTGCCGGGCACCGAAAGAAGCTTATTGCTTCTTTATTTTTTTGTGGGTATAGTTATGGAAGATGGATAATGGAAAAAATATGAAACTTTTATATGGAAAACCGGTGGCCGACGAAATCCTCACTCGCTTGAAAGCGGATATTGCCGGTCATGAAGAAAAGCCGGGCCTGGCTGTCATCCTGATCGGGGAAGACAAAGCCTCGCAGCTGTATGTTAATCTCAAGGAAAAAGCGGCCAAGCAGATCGGCGTGGAATTCTGCAAATATCTGATTCCGGAAATCACCGCCGAAAGCGACGTGCTCAAACTGGTCGACTTGCTGAACCAGGACGAGAACATCCAGGGCATCATCGTGCAGCTGCCTCTGCCGGCAGGTTTTGATACGGAAAAAATCATCCGCAGCATTGATTCGCAAAAGGACGCGGACGGTTTCCATCCGGAAAATGCCAAACAATTTTTGCAGGGAGCGGGCAAGGTGTGGCCGGTTTTCCCCAGCGCCATTTTGCGTCTCATCGAGAGCAGCAGGGAAGAGCTTGCTGGAAAAAAGGCGGTGATTGCGGCGAATTCGGAGGAATTCGGGGAAATGATGCAGGAAGCTCTCCGGCGCTCCGGCATCAGTGCCGGGTACGTTCTGGCGAAGGCTGTCCCTTCGAATCTTGGGCAAATCCAAGCTGCGGACATCGTGGTGAGCGCTGTGGGCGCGCCAGGGCTGCTCAAAGGTGGAATGTTCAAGGAAGGCGCCATTATCATTGACGGCGGCATCAAACAGGTTGGGAAAAAGATTGTCGGGGATGTCGATTTTGCCTCAACTGAAGGCAAAGACGGGTTTTTGACGCCGGTGCCTGGCGGAGTCGGACCAGTCACTATCGCTTGTCTTTTGGAGAACGTCTATTCGGCTTTTGTGGCTCAACAAAAGGAATAAGGTAATTGATTGGACAAAAAAAACATGCTATTATTAAAGCGACTTGATTGTAACAGTAAGTTGTTTTTTTGTTTTTCAATTTTGTTCGTCTATTTTCCATTTTCAGCACATGTTTGGACCCGGCGAGCCCAAACATTCAGAGATTGTCTCGCTCTTTGCGCCTCGTTGGCACAAAACCGTGCCCGCTCGACAATCAATGGCTTCAAATGAAAAATAGACTCGCAATGAAATAATATGGAAAGATACGAACCGAAAAAAATCGAAGAGAAGTGGCAGAAACACTGGAACAGCCATCCGGAAATAAATGCCGCCCAAGCGGACAGTCCAAAAGAAAAAAAATACGTCTTGGATATGTGGCCCTATCCGTCCGGCGAAGGTTTGCACGTGGGGCATGTCGAGTCGTATACCGCGACGGACATCATGTCCCGCTACTTCCGGATGAAAGGTTTCAATGTCATGCATCCGCAGGGTTGGGACGCGTTCGGGTTGCCGGCGGAAAATTTCGCCATCAAGACTGGCGTGCACCCCAGCGTGACCACGGCCAAAGCCATTGCGACCTTCCGCTCTCAGATGGACAAAATGGGTTTTTCCTACGACTGGTCGCGCGAGCAGAATTCTTCCACCCCGGAATATTACAAATGGACACAGTGGCTTTTCCTGCTTTTCTACAAGCACGGGCTGGCCTATAAAAAAAAGGCTAAAGTGAACTGGTGCGATGCTTGTCAGACGGTTTTGGCTAACGAACAG
>JBGQBV010000023.1:0-9995 GCA_041494985.1 Minisyncoccia bacterium | reverse complement strand
CGCACGGTCACCATCAAGGAGTTGTCGAGTATTTTTGTCGCTAAATAAACGGCCTTATGGATAATGTTCTGCAACCGTCCATTTTCATCATCGTGCTGAATTACAACGGCAAAGCCACGCTCGCCAACTGTTTGTCATCGCTGTATCTTTCTGATTATCCGAATTTTGAAGTCCTGGTCGTGGACAACGCTTCCACGGACGGTTCCCTGGAAGAAGCGAAACAGCTTTTCCCTAAAGCATCTTTCATCAGGAATTCGTCCAACATCGGCTTCTCCCGAGGAAACAATATCGGGATCCGCTATGCCCTGGAAAAGTTCGCCGACTACGTCTTCATCCTCAACAACGACACTCTCGTCGAAACAGCGACGCTTTCCAATTTGGCCGGTGCCACACAGCAAAATTCCAAGGCAGGCATGGTCAGCCCGCTTATCCTGGCAGCCGACAACAGGCACCTCTGGTTTGCGGGCGGCCTGATCGATTGGCACAAAATGAGGACCCGGCATTCTTACAAGCTGGTTTCCGACCAGCCTTATGCGACAGAGTACCTCAGCGGCTGCGCCATGTTTGTCAAAAAAGAGGTCTTCAAAAAAATCGGCCTGTTCGACGAAAGGTTTTTCCTATACTACGAAGATGCCGATTTCTCCGTCCGGGCCCGGCAGGCCGGTTTCGATCTGCTGGTCGTCCCTTCGGCGAAGATGAACCACCTGGAGCAGAGCAACGAAAAAAACTCTGCCAAAACATATTGGTTGGTGCTGTCGGGCCTGCTTTTTTTCCACACCCACGCCTCGGCCGTGCAAAAAGTCTGGCTGCAAGCATATCTAGCTCTCAGGAAAACGAAGAATTTTTATGATCTTGCTTTCTCAAAAAACAAAGCCGCGCTCGACGTGCGTCGGGCTTATCAGGATTTTAAGAAACTCTCTTAGCAATAACTCATGGACATTTCTTTCATCATCGTCAATTACGAAAGCAGGCAATTTCTCGAACGCTGCCTCGCATCCATACGCAATCACACGCCGGCTGCGACATGTGAAATCATCTTGATAAACAATGATGCGCTTCCCTTGGAAAACCTTCCGGATGTTAAAATCATCGAAGCAGGCAGCAACGGCGGATTTGCCAAGGCTTGCAATGCCGGCGGGCGCGAAGCGCGCGGAGAATTTCTTTTCTTTTTGAATCCGGACACGGAAATATTGGACTTCTCTTTCGACAGCATCGCTCAGGCTTTGAGAAACCCGGCCATCGGCATCGCCGCGCCGCGCCTGCTCACTTCCTCCGGCGCAGTCCAGCCTTGGAGCATCGGCTATGCAATAACGCTCCTGGATACCTTAAGGAACAATTTCGGTTACATCAAAAGCCGGCGCCTGTGGTCAGAGACGGCTTCCGGCGAAGTCGCTTGGACCAGCGGGGCGGCTCTCGCCATTTCCAAAAAACTCTTTGCGCAGTGCGGCGGTTTCGATGAGAACTTTTTCATGTATTTCGAGGACGTCGACCTCTGTTTGCGCGTGCAGCTGTCGGGAAAAAAAATCATGCTTTTGCCCGACATCCGGATCATGCATATTGGCGGACAAAGCGTTTTGGATGTAAAAAAACAAAAACAGGATTACTACCGCTCGCAAGATTATTATTTCCAAAAAAACTTCGGGACGCTGCCGGCTTTTTTGATAAAGTTTCTCAGAAAAACATTCCTATTTTTAACTTAGCCTCTTATGTTGTATAAAGCTTTTATTATTTTTTGCTTTTTGCTGCCTTTCCAGTTCGCGCTGAACCCCGCAACAGGAATCGACCTGGCGATAGTCCGGATCATTGTCCCCATTATGTTTTTAGCCTGGCTGCTCTGGGCCAAGAAAAATAAGCTGCCGCTGCTGGAAAAAAACAAAGTGACCTATTTATTGATAGCCTTTTGGCTGCTGGCTGTTTTTTCCCTGCCTTTCTCGCATAATCTTTCCTGGTCACTGAGAAAATTGGCATTTTTATTTTCCCTGGCACCGATCTATTTTGTCGCCGCATCTGTTCTCACTGACCGGAGCAAGGTCCGCGGCGCCATGGCCGCGCTCGTCGGCGGCGGTGCGGTCGTGGCTTTTCTCGGCCTGCTTCAGTTCTTCGCACAGTTTGTTTTCGGCATCGATCCTGTCTACGCTTTCCTGGCGCACCACGCGGCGCCTTTTTTCCTCGGCCATTCCTTCGCCCAGGCCGTGCTGGCCTATCCTAGCTGGCTGGTCAACAGCGGCGGCGTCACCTATCTGCGCGCGGTCGCGACCTTTCCAGATCCGCACATGTTTTCTTATTACCTGGGCATGTTGGCTCCTTGGTCCATCGCCTTATGGGCGACCACTAAAACCCACAAGAAATTATTCCTGGCGTCTTCCGTTCTGCTGGTCGCAGCGGATATTTTCACTTTCACGCGCGGGGGTTATGTCGCGCTCATCGCTGCGGCCATTGTCATTTTGCCGCTGGTTTCCCGAAGCGTTGCCCGAAAACTGATGGCTGGCGCCGCTGTCTTTGTGCTTTTGTTCGCGCTTGTCCCGCACAACCCAGTAGCAGGAAGATTCCTGTCCAGTTTTGATATCCAGGAAGGCTCGAACCAGAGCAGGCTAGCCAATTGGCAGCAAGCCTTGCCGATCATCGCCACGCATCCTTTCGGCGTGGGCATCGGCATGTACTCGCTGGCGGTCGATCCAAATGCCGACTATCGCGAGCCTATTTACGCGCATGACCTATATCTCGATATTGCCGCCGAGCTTGGAATTGTGACTGCTTTTGTTTTTTTGGCGCTTTTGTTTTTTGCTTTCCGCCATTTTTGGCAATCCGCCAAAAAACAACCTTTTTTCGTTGCTGGCGCGGCCAGCCTGGCGGTGTTCAGCGTGCACTCATTGGTAGAAAGCCCCTTATATTCAGTCCATATCCTGCCGCTCATCCTTGTCATCATCGCCCTGAGCATCCATACTGAACAATATGAAGAGGTTCGTGACAATTGAAAATCTTTTTTTCTTGGTTATTCTCAGCTTGCCGCTTTATCTGGTGCGGTTGGATATTTTCGGCGTGCCGACCAATGTTTCCGAACTGTTGGCTGTCTTGGCAACAACGCTTTTATTCATCCGCGAGAGAAAAAGCTTATCAATCAAATTACGCAGCGTGCCTAAACCGGTGTCTTCAGGCGTCCTGCTTGTCCTGGTCGGCGCATTGTCATCTCTCTTATTCGGCAACGCCTACGCCGTCGGTTTTGGCATCTTAAAGGGCTGGTTCCTGATTCCTATCCTTTTTTCCTTCGCCCTCTATGTAGCGCTGGCTTCGCAGGCGGCCATCGAAAAGATATTCTTGAGCCTGTATCTTTCGGCCGCAATCGTTGGAGCAATCAGTCTCATTTATAAGCTTGCCGGCGCCGTGACCTTTGACAACCGGCTGGCTGCTTTTTATCTGTCGCCGAATTATCTGGCCATGTATCTTGCAAATGGAATATTTTTCGGTGGCTACTTTTGGCTAAGTGCTTTTTCTCAAAAACAAAGCTGGAGAAACCTCGGCCTGCACCTTGTTCCATTGTCCGCAATTTTATTCCCTTTATATTACACGTACTCTTACGGGGCCTGGGCGGCTGTTTTCTTTTCGCTTTTGCTCACGCTCCTGCTGGTTGCACCCCGGAAAAAATACATGCTAGGCGGAACATCCATCCTCCTCGCCGTGTTTTTGCTTTTTTCCCAAATCAGCACGCAAAAATTTTCTGCGCTGGCGCAGCTGTCTCCACGATCTTCTTTCGCCTCGCGCGATATTATCTGGAAAGCGTCGTTGCTGATGCTCCGGCAACACCCAGTTTTCGGTATCGGCCCCGGCAACTTCCAGGCAGCCTATCTTTCCCTACAACCCCACTTTCCGCCCTACTTGGAGTGGGCGGTGCCGCAGCCGCATAATCTTTTCCTGGCCTTTTGGCTGCAGACCGGGCTGCTGGGCTTGGCCGGTTTTCTGCTGCTGGTGGTGCGGGTCTTGCATGCACTTCTGATTCTTCTCAAAAACAAAAAAAATGCGGCTCTGGCCGCACCACTTCTGGGATTTTTTATTTATACCACGCTGCATGGTTTCATCGACACTCCCTATTGGAAAAACGATCTGGCGTTCTTGTTTTGGATAAGCGTCTTCCTAGTAATGTCTCTTCGCGATCTGCCAACTTTCAAGAAATAACCCTACAGGGCTATTTTATACAGTTTTCCGTCAACTTTGTTTACAAAATATAGCGCGTCCTGGGTAGCGGAAAGAAAGGGATTGCTGGAATCGTATTTCCCGTTGATATCGCTGGCATTTATTATCCTGCTCTTTTCGCCGGTGCCGATGTCCATTTTCCAAAAAGTATCGTCGGTAAAAAACTTATTATTCAAATAATCATTCGGGATAACTGCCCCGTTGGTGATTCCGCCTGGCAACGCATAGTAGAGGGTTTTGCCGTCCGCCGACCAAACACATTTAGAAACAAACGTGGGGATATCCAGATCGCTGTACTTGCCTGTAAGCGTTACCAAACCCAACTTGACCATCTTGTCGCCTTGGTTGGCCAGCGAGCTCACCAGGGCCTGTGTGCCGTCCGGAGACCAGAGGTAGTCCGCTCCGTATCTGCCCCTAAGGATGGTCTGCGGCTGTCCGCCGGCGGCGCCGACCGTTTGCAGCCAGGTCTCCGTATTGGCGTCAGGCGCGTTCCAAAAGGAAACAGTGGATGTCAGTGGCACAGGGGCGATGGAAACGTCCTTGAAGGGCACGTCTGCGATCTTCTGCCACCCGCTGCCGTCCGCATTAGCCACGTTCAGCGTCCGCGTCTTGGTTTTAGCGTCGAAATATTTGTAGAAAATCTTTACGCCCAGGTTGTCCCAGACAGCGGTGTCCAGACCGTTTTTCAGCGGCACGCCTTTCTTGGTCGGATAGTTGTATTCGAAAAAAGAAGTCTGTCCGTTTTTTTCAAACATCGTCAGCACTTTACTGCGATCCGCCGACCAAAAAACATTTTTGAGGCCTGGCAGCGGCGTGCCGGCTGTCTGCCGCTTGCCGTTTCCATCGGCATCCGACGTCCAAACCGTTCCGTCTTTGGCGGCATAATAGGTCAGGGTTTCGCTTTTCTTGTCAAAAACCGGTCCCAACACGGCCTGGTCGGAAACAGCGGCGAGTTTCGCCGACGTTTTCGGTGCTGTCGGTTTTTGCGCGTCGCTGGACGCAGCTGGCGTCGCTGGGTTGGTGTTTTTTTTAAACGCGAAATTATACACGCCCAAAAAAAAGAGCACGACTCCCAACAGAACCAACGAAATTATGAATATCTTCTTCATCAGCTGATTACAACAATATCTTATCCGCGCTTTTTATCCATTGAACGAGATATGAAAATGCGCTACCTGGGAAGGATCTTGGCATTGTTTGCTATAGGCATGGTTGTACGAGATAGAAGTCAGGTCTTGCGTCAAAACAGTGCAGACCTGTCCTATCCCAAAATTTGTGTATTGCTGTTTGGCTTTCGCATCTTTCAAAAAGGCAGCCACCACGTCGTCTTCCCGAATATCGATCATTGGATTTCCCGGCCCATGTGACTTGTGCCCAGCCTCCGTTCCGCCCGTAATTACTATCGCGCAGCTGGAATTAAATTGCGTGCAAGCATTTTTCAGTGAAATCAGGTTGTTTATGGCGACAGCAGGTATGCCCTCCAGACTGGTACAGCTTGTATCTTGCGGGGTGGCGCAATTAGCCTTGTTCACGGTGATGCCGGCACTGGCCAGTTGCTGACGTGCCGCAATATCCGTAAGTCTTCCACCGGCTGATACTGCACCTCCAGGTGGCACGGCATCCGGCTCCGAAACACTGGCTGTTGTGAAGCCGATATTAAGCTTGGTCAGGTCCGGGTTGATCACATAAAGAATCAGATAGGCCGCCAAGGCTGCCACGATACCTAAAAGCGAGTCCCAGATTATTTCCTTGGCGCCGGAGACCGTGGACGTGTTGCCAGCGCTAGCCATATATTTGAAGCCGCCGATGACCAACATGAAAAGTCCGGCGATGCCGACGGTCCAAATCCCGAACTTGTAGATCGCCACGATCATGGTCGGCAGATCCGACATCACCGATCCGGCGGAAAAAAAGCCCGGGAATGATTCCAGCAGTTGATATTGCAACCCGGCGGACGCCGCGTGCGCAAAATTTTGCGCCGCGAAAACAAGCATCAAGCCCGCTATGAACACCGCCGTCAGTTTTGTTTTTTTGAAATTCATCCCGCAGTATAAATTCAAACGGCCTCCGGCCAAAAGAATTGTTTTTATATTTATATTTACTTTATACCAAACTCGTTTACTTGCGAATCCAGCAACTTTTATTTTTGAATTTTACTGCTGGATTCATTTTTGCTTGCCCCACTGGATTGCGCGCAGCGCATTGTCCAACCGGGATTTTCTCCACCATCTGGAATTTATTTTATTTTTGGTTTTTTTCAAAAAGCGATTCGGGAATAAGCGCGAACAGCAGCCCCATCGAAAACAGCAGCATGAAGGCAGTCAGCGTGATTTTGAGCAAAAACATGGTTTGCTCCGGCAAATGCGTTATTAGGCTGGCAAAAATTCCGGACTGGTTCAGGCTCAAGCTTGCATTGGCCGAGTCCTCCAATACGTTTATTTGGATGCTCGTGCTGACGTTTTCCTCGCTGACGGAATCCTCCGGAGAAATGTTCCAGTTTTTTGCAAGCGCTTTGCGCAAATTATTGGCTTGCTTGTATTGCTGCGGGGTATGGGTGTTCTTCAGCAGCAAACCGACAGTGTAGCTGTCGCCGGCCGACTTGTCCGCGGGAAACACCAGCGTGTCGTTGACCGGACTGCTCGGCTGAATTTCCCCGTCTATCGTCCAATCATAGCCCTGCCCAAAATCCCACGAGGAATAGGCCAGTGCCTGGAGACTTATCGTTTTCCCGGAGGTCGTCTCGAAGACTTCCGTGCTGTAATCCACCTGCTTATGCGTATTTTGGACGGCCGGATCATTGGAATCATAATACTGCAAATCCTTATAGAATCCCAGTACTTTTGGCCAAACGCTGATAGTGTCCGCTGAGATTATCCGCACCTGGGGCGCAACAATGACAAAATGCCGGCTAAGCTCAATCGCTCCCTTTGTTTTGCTCATAGCTTTCGCGGTGACATCGACAGCCTCCCCTTCGTTTCCCAATATCGGGAAGAAAAATTCCTCGCCCCCTACGCCGCTGCACTCGGCCGATACGTCGCTGGTGCAGGTCATCGGCACATCGTTGACTCTCCAGCTGAATCCGCTGAGATCACCGTTGCCATTCGGCACTTTCATGCCCATGATCTGATTTTTAGTCACCGAGCATCTTGTTTTGCCTGCCGGATCGCTGCACAGCAGCCCGCCATTGGCGCCGCCGATGTTAATGCTCAGATTGCCGTCGTCTTTGGCCGTGACCGAATAAACATTGAGTTGGTTTTGCTGCTCCACCGCCTTGATGATGACCGCTCCTTGGACAGCTGCCGCTCCGGAATTTTCAAACGCCGTCGCCCTGACTCTCAGATAGAAGACGCCCTTATTGTCCGGGTCGACGAGACTGCCGGGTAGGTTCAGCATAAAATTCAGACTGTCTTTCCCGATGCCTTCCCGATCCGTGCTTGCCAAGCTTCCCTTTTCGATCATTGTCGCGGTTATGTCCGTCCAACTTGTGTCTTCCGTAGGGAAATTTTTTCCGTCAGCGCTTTTCTCCACTTTCCAATTATAAAACAGATTGGCCAGGTTTTCTGCGTTCTGCACCGAAGCGACTACGGTGACCTGGTCGCCGCCGCCATCCGGATCGTTGATCGGACTGTCCGGCGTAGCCGCGAGCGCGATCTGCATGCTGCTGGCGCCGCCATCGTTGGGCACCAGCAAGTTTTCTTCCAGGCAATCGTTCAGATCGACGTCGGCGGCCAATACCCCGACCGAGTTTTCCATGTAGAAGCCCCGGGTTCCGTTCGTAAGGCTGCTAGCCTTGGATAATTGTTCATCCAGGGCGGAACAGGTCCCTTTTGAAAAGGCCCACATCCGCATATAGGAAGAATCGCTGTGCTGCGTCGCCAACGTGGACGTCCCTTCCACAGCCACGCCTATCTCGTCCCCTTGCGCATATGTCCATTTGATTTCATCGACGCCCAGGCCCATGACGCTGGCACCGTCTTTTTCTTTGCTATTCGTCATGTCCGTGGCGGGATCAGATCCCCAGAACTTCTTTTCTGCAAAACTGAATTTTTCATCGCCTATCGCGGCGTCCGAACCATCGGAATTTTCCAAGGCCAGCTTGCCCGGATAGCGCGGAAACAGATGCTTGCATAAGTTCTGTCCTTTTTCAAAGGAACAACTCGGTCGCAATGTCGCATCCGCGCCGATGAACATAGCGGTGGCCGCGCTGCATTTTTCGTTATCCGCCGTAACGACCGGGGTCGAAGACGGAGGCGGGAAAAGGCCGCTGCACACATTGCTTCCATCCACATTGTCCTTGCTGAAAATTATAGCCGTGCCGTTGCTGATGTTGCTTTGGTCGTCCTTCGCGCAGATAGGAATGCCCAGCGAATTGCCGTTGTTATCGTTTTTGCATGTGCTGCCCACAACCGCCGTCCAGGTCTTGAGGCTTGATGCCGTACATTTGAATATGCTCGCGGCATCTGTGTTTGCGTCCGCATCCGTGTCGGCGGTGGCGCCGCAAAATTGCGTGTCTGGAGCGACGATCGTTGTCGGCACCAGATATGGCACCGGCGGTATGGCTGCCGCGGCTGCATCCGCGTCGTCTTGGCTGTACGCAGGATTAGGCACTACGCACCCCGAAGCTGTGGCGTCATTAACACAGGATGGGTGCGATCCGCTCGGGCAAGCATTGTCGAAATTAGGATGTGGCTCCGTCAGTTCATAGATGTTTCCCGACAGCGGTTCCTGAACGTAGCAATACGGGATATTGCTGTCGTTGGCAGGGTCCGGGTCGCTACCGTTCCATTCTTTGATTGAGGGCTCAGCTTTCGCTCCCGCGTCAGCATCACTGAATTTGGCAGGCGTCGCCGCATATGTCGAGCCGTCCGGGATGAAGTTGCCGCGCACGATATTCCTAGCGGCGGCTATCTTCCAGTCGTTCACCGTGATCTTCCCGTCACTATCCAGGTCGCAGCTCTTATTATCCCCACCCAGGTCGCAGCCGGGGTGTTTCAAATACCATGTGTAATAAAGATTGCTAGGGTTTTCTGAAAATCCGCCCGTCGAGGCTATGGCAGTAACCTTGGCGCCATCCTTAAAGCCGCTGTCCGACAAGAAGGCGACTTGGACCGCCGGACCTTTTGTTTTAGATTGGGCATTTTGTATAAAAGTGCCCGTGGTGCCGGCGATTTGATCCGGGGTAGGAGGCGTGTTGGCCGCCCTAGCCACTAAAGGCCCTGTTTCCAAGAAAAGCATCCCTAAAATACCCAGCAAGGCCGCTATTTTTTTTGTGGTCTTTTCTTTTTTTTGCTTAAACATATTGGAAAAATATTTATTTTACCAAGCGCACCACACTCGCATCTAGAATGATCAACAGCACCAACTGTAATACTCCAGAATACAGGATAGATCGGCTTTTATACACAACCACGCCCGCCAAGGGGGCAAAGACTATATATGGGATTAGTGTCCAAACCACACGGCCCGCACTAGTCGCCAATAGAATGAAAAATAAAACCTGCACAGCAACCGCCCAATAGCCTAATTTTGGCACAAATGTTAACAATATGAATCCACGGAAAAACAATTCGTATATAAAAATTATAAATGCCACTGCCGTAAATTCATATAAAACAAATGTTTTATAATCATACACTATCACTACTGGAACACTATAGTGTTTTAGAAAGTTAAAAAAATAATTACCTAGAAAAAAAATCAACAAGGAGCTTACAAAAAAAATACCACCCCATTTCAATCCCTGCCGCCAGTCGCCCACACACAATCCAATATCCTTCAAACTTCTTTTTAAAATGATCTTATTAAAT
>JBGQBV010000022.1:0-10185 GCA_041494985.1 Minisyncoccia bacterium | reverse complement strand
GTTTTTTTTTTTGATTTTGAGTTTTATAAAATCATAATCTATAGTTAAGAAGCGAACAGAAAGACGATACTGGGTTTTATTTATCAGCTCGAAAAAACAAGCAAGTCTTTTAACTTTAAAAATTTGTTAAAGCTGCAAAGAAGAATGGACAGGAATAAATTAAAAATGATTTTGAAAAAATGAAAAAAAGGCAGATTAATTTCACGATATCGGGCAAGTTCAGAAATCAGATGGAAGTGATGAGGTCTTTTTTGATTTATCAGAAATGGATCAAAAAAAACGAAAAAAAGGATAATGACGCGATCAAGAAAGAAATAAAGAAATTCAAATACAAGCCAAAAATATCAATCATCACTCCGGTATATGATGTTGATCCGAAATGGCTGAAGAAATGCATCGAATCCGTCAAAAAACAGTCCTATGAAAATTGGGAACTTTGCCTTTATGACGATGCCTCCACAAAAAAAGAAACAGTCTTATGTTTGAAAAAAACCGAAGGCTCCGATCGAAGAATAAAAATTGCTTATGGAAAAATAAACCAGCATATTTCCGGAGCGTCGAATGAAGCACTGAAGATGGCGACTGGTGAGTTTATAACGCTTTTGGATAATGATGATGAATTGTCGCCCGATGCTTTGTATGAAAACGTAAAAATCCTGAATAAGCATAGAAAAGCAGATTTCATCTATAGCGATGAGGATAAATTGACATTGAAAGGCGACCGGGTAGATCCGTTTTTCAAGCCTGACTGGTCATCAGACCTGTTTCTTTCTATGATGTATACTTGCCATTTGGGAGTTTACCGAAAATCCATAGTCGATCAGATCGGCGGATTCAGAAAAGGGTTAGAAGGTTCACAAGATTATGATCTGGTCTTGAGATTTATTGAAAAAACCGATCCGAAAAGGATATTCCACATACCAAAAATTTTGTATCATTGGCGCAAGATACCGGGTTCGACTGCTCATAATCAGGATTCGAAAGGTTATGCCTATATCGCCGCGAAGCAAGCTCTCGCTGATCATCTGAAGCACAGTAATATACAAGGACGTGTTTTGACTGAAACATGGCGGGGAATATATAGAGTGAAAAGAGATATTCAAAACAGTCCGAAAGTTTCCATAATCATTCCTTTTAAGGATCAGGTCTCGGCTTTGAAAAAATGCGTGGAAAGCGTCATCAAAAAAACGACTTATCAAAATTATGAAATCATACTTGTAAACAATCGAAGTCAGAAAAAAGAGACACTTGATTATATAAAAAAACAGCAAGGCAAGAAAAAAATACGGTTATTGAGCTATAACAAGCCTTTCAATTTTTCCGCTATCAATAACTTCGCCGCTTCCAGGGCGAAAGGCGAATATGTGTTATTCCTGAATAATGACACAGAAGTCATTTCAAAGCAGTGGCTGGAATCAATGCTGGAACATATTCAAAGAAAAGAAGTTGGCGCGGTGGGTGCTAAATTGCTATATAAAAACAGGACCATCCAACATGCGGGAATAATAATGGGGTTGGGTATCGCTAGCCATGCATTCCGGAATGTTGAGGAGAAAAATCCTGGCTATTTCGGATTAGCATCAGTGATTAGGAATTATTGCGCCGTAACAGGAGCTTGCCTGATGACAAAAAAAGATCTGTTCAATAAAATCGGAGGCTTTGATGAAAAACACTTGGCCATAGCCTATAATGATGTCGATTTCTGTTTGAGACTTAAGGAGCGAGGATTTTTCGTGGTTTATACTCCTCATGCGAAATTATTGCATCATGAATCTTTAAGCAGAAACAACGAATCTGGTATTAAAAGTGCGGAAAAGCGCAGACGGATGAGGGCAGAGGAAAAGTATATGGCAAGAAAGTGGAAAAAATATATTGAAAACGATCCTTATTATAGTCCAAATCTGACCAGAAAAAGCGGAGATTTCGGTATAAATATCTTAGATTAAAAGATGAAATTCAAATATAAAAAATAAAATAAATGTTGATCAACGCGTTATTTCTGCCAATTGTGATTTTGCTGGGAGTAGTCACCAGTTACGAGGATTTTAGATATGGGAAAATCAGGAATAAATGGATAATTTCAGGTTTTATTTTGGGTTCAGTTGCGTATGCTGGTTTATTTGTCGCCAATTATTTTGCAAGCGTTCCTGCCATATCCGTTTATTATTTTTCTTTGGTGTCTGCAAATTTTGTCGAAGCTGTTTTCATTAGTTTTTTTATTTGGAAATACGATTTTTGGGCGGCGGGCGATGCTAAACTTTTCATCGTTTATTCTTTCTTGATCCCGTTGGATTTCTATTGGAAATCATATCTGCCCCTTTTTCCTTCTTTTGTCCTTTTGATTAATATTCTGTCATTGATTTTGGCGTATCTTTTTATTCGCGCTTGTTTTTTTTATAGTCGTTATGTTTATATGCTGGTGGTGAAAAAAGTTGATATACGTGTGAAAAATCCCAGACAAAAAATTTTTTTGGAAAATATAAAAAAGAATTTTATGGTGTGGGCAAGTGGCTTGCTGGGAATTCTGAGCATTTTTTTCCTGTTTCATCTTTTGCAGAAACAAGCGATGGCCTATTTTTCTTTCAATCCGGAGTCGTCGCAATATGCGCTATTGGTGATTCTACTTGTTTTTGCCAGAAAATTGACCAAATCATTGAAAAGATCACGGATTATGCGCTTGATTATGTCAATTGTGTCCTTAATCATTTTTTATAATTTAGTTTTTCATTTTTCCGAAACGATTCCGTTGCTGTATCAAGTATTAAAAAATACGGTTATGTTCGGGGTGGCATTTGCTCTGCTGAAAACGTTATTGAAGTTTCATGGGAAAAATGGAACTAGAGTCCTGATGCCGGTGGGAAGTTTGCAGGCAAAAATGATTCTTGGTCCGCGTTTTTTGAATAATATATTCAAAAAAGACATCGAAAAGCATACTGAGCAGTTTGGTGTTTTGCGTTCGGAGGGGCTTGATGAAAAACAAGTTGTTCTGATCAAAAAATGGGCGGCCGAAAAAAACATTGAGGAGGTGCGAATTCTCAAGACCTTTCCTTTTGCCATTTGGATGTTTGCTGGAGTCGTCCTGACTTTGCTTATAAATATGTCGGTTGTAAAACTTATTATGGTCACATTTGGCTTGAAATAGGCTTCAAGAAAGAAAAATCCAAGGAAATTGCGATGTTGTGACAATTGCAAATTTTTGCTATAATTTGGCTATGGACAGATCAAAAACGAAAGTCAGAATTTTTGTTGGTTTTCTTATTGCAGTATTTGCTGTTAATCCTTACATAACCAGCAAATCTTTGGCGGCCACGACTACCCTGACAGTCGTGACCACACAGGACAATGTGCCTGTTTCGACGATTCCGGCAGTGACTTTTGCCGGAGGAGCGGAAGCGACCAGCGACGGAACGCTTCCGGCAATCACATTCACCAGCGGCACCAACGCCGATCTGGTTTCAATACCTGCCATCACTTATATTGGAGGTGTTGATGAAATTAAAGCTAGTCAAACATTGACCGTGAATACGTTGCCTGCTAATAACGAAACAATAACGATCGGGAATTGCGTTGTGACATTTGCTGATGGGGCTGAATCAGGTGATAATAGTGGTTTTGTTGTGGATAGTGATTGTTCTGATGGGGCGGCGATAATCAACAATTATACCAAAGCTAGTCCTGGATTGCCGCGATATGCTACACAGATTGCTATTTCATTAAGAGGATTGACAGGTGTTTCCGATGATGTCCATGGAACGCTGACAGTAGGCGGATCCGGAACAGATGCGATTTTTACAACTACCGGGACGGAAACAACCGCTGGCGACATCGTCTTTGCTGACGGAACTTCCGAAAAAATTACCAACGTGGCCGTGACTTCGGTTGTGGGTGTTCTGGCCAGTGCCACTATAACCGTTCCGGACGGATTGGCTGCCGACGCAACGGATCATTCGATTACGATTGACGGAGTGGTTATCAATCTGGGAACCAGTTCCTTGCTTGCATCCGGCGTTGCAAGCAAAATCGCATGCCTTTCAGATGATTCTCCTTGTAGTGTGTCGCGTGATTTTTCAAGCGGCACGAGTTATGCTGCCGGCTCTCCATATACAGTCACGAATCTGATCGGGGCGGATGTGACATTAACCAGGACTTCCGGTGGCGCGAGTGACAATGGCGTGTCCTTAACGATAGAAGACGCCGATTATACTGCAACGAACAGCAATCCGTCCGTAGCCCGGTTTACCATCGCGGACGCCCTCTATGGCGGCGACCCGTATGACCATCTGGTTACGATCGACGGCATTGCTGATATTGATTTGGATCCTTTGGCTACCGGCACTTCTAAAACGACTGCTCAGATCGCTACGGCAATCAAAGATGCGATAGACGCCGATGGCACGAAGGATTATACGACCGACATCAGCGGATCGACTATCACCCTCACAGAAAAGTCCCTGGGTCTGGTAGGCAATGGAGTCACCTTGCCGGTGACAGACGGTCATTATACCACCACTGGTCCGATCGCGGCGACAGACACGATCACGATTCCTTCCGGACTTTCTGCTGATGCCGCTGACCATTCAGTGACTATCGACGGCATCACTGTTGATTTGGAGACGTCCGCTTTGGATGCATCCGGAGTGGCGTCTGCCATCCGCGCCGGCATCACCGGCAGCGGCAGCTATGCCGGCAAGGATTATACAGTTTCCGGCTCTGGCGCGGATATCGTTTTTACCAAAGAAACCGGAGGAACGGCTGGCAACGGAGCTCTACCGGTCCAGGAAGGCGATGATTATGCCTATGGGACAAAGGCGCAGATCGTGACCATCACGCCGGCCGATGTGACTGCTGGTGAAACGGCCACGGTCACGATAAATAGCGTCAGATATTCCTATTTGATCCAGTCAGGCAATAGCGCGGCCGACGTGGTCAGCGGCCTCAAAGCGGCGATCACCAGCCCGGCCGTGGCGACTTCCGGCACGGACACTTTGATTTTGACGGCCAATGCGCCGGGAACCGCGTTCACGGCGACTTCCGGTCTGATTGATCCGCCTGTCGTCAATACCAAATCGAAATCAAAACCGAAACCGAAACCGAGAGAGGTCAATCAGAATTCCAGCGTCGTGACGCAGGGCGACCTGCTTGTCCAAAGAGGCAAACGTTTTTCCAAAAAAAGCTACGTGGCGCTGTATGTCGAAAAGGCTATCGGCACATATTATCCTCCGATAATGATCAGGACCGACAAGCGCGGGAATTTCACCGTGACATATTCCGTCAATAAGCCTGCCGGTACCTATAAGTGGTATATTCTGGATATCAAGAAGGATAAAAAGAGCAAAGTTCTGCGCTACCGGGTGAAATAAGGTGATTTATTCGGTCCGAAAATCACGCCACCTGGTTTAGGATAACCGCATTGGCAAAGCATTTGAAGTATGCTTAAATTGTAATCAATAAGAATGTAACAACAAAACAATATGGATGTACCAGTCAGGAATTCCTCAGGGCCGTCATTTCGCAGCGCTTTTCCCAATGACAATGCGCAGATGAGAAAAAATGAAAACATCTCGCGGCAGGCCAATTATGGAAACACGGAAAACGAGACCGCTTCGAAATGGACGGGCAAAGTTTTCAGCGGCATAATTTCCGTTTCGCTGGCAGCCATTTTTTTCGGTGTGCCGATCTTTTTCACCGGCCTCACGTCCCAGGGAATCGGCTTTGAAAAACAGATGTATTTTTATTTTTGGATCCTGATCGCGCTCATCGCCTGGACATCCGACTGCGTGGTTAAAGGCGAGATGGACATCCGCCGCACGCCGCTGGATATTCCTATAGTGATTTTCTGGTTTACCTATCTGCTTTCCACTGTCTTTTCCATCGACAAATGGCATAGCTTCTGGGGATTTTTCGGAGATCCGACACACGGGCTTGTGAACGTCACCGCCAGCATCATCATATATTATATAATCCTGAGCCATTTTTCCGTGCGCCGCTTGCGCCTTATGCTCGGAGCCTTGCTGACATCCGGATTCGTGGTGATGGTCTGGGAAGTCCTGCTGGTCAGGGGCGTGCTCAAACTGCAAGATGCTGATTTTTTGCAGGCACATCATTGGGCGCAATATCTGCCCGCCAGTCCGATCGGTTCGACTTCGGGAACCTCGGTTTTCCTGAGCGCCCTGGTCGCTTTGCTGGTCATGACCTTTTTACAGACGAAATCGAGCAGCCTGCCGAAGTTTAAAAAAATTACGCTTCAGGGAGTTCTCCTGCTGATGATCGTGACGGCCATCTATCTGCTGCTGGCTTTTTATTTCTTCGTGCCTTGGCCGGGCATCCTGATCGGCATAGGTTTTTTCCTGATCTATATCCTGGCGCGCATCGTGCGGGTGCAGGAAGGTTCGACTTGGCTTCCGATGACGGTGTTTGCCGCCGTGCTGATCATCTTGCTGGCCGGCAACGTGGTGGCGAACAGCTCGAAGGTTTCCGTGGTCCAGCTGCCGGCAGAAGTGGGTCCGCAATACCAATTGTCTTGGCAGGTTGCCAAAGATGCGTTGATGAATCACAACTTTTTCCTAGGCAGCGGACCGGCGACCTATGGCTATGACTTCTCGGAGTACCGTCCGCAGAATTTCAACCTGAACAATTTCTACAACATCATGTTTTTCCAGGGCTCGGGGATTTTCTGGGAAGCGCTGCCGACCCTGGGAGCTCTGGGCACGTTTGCCCTGGCGCTGTTGGTCTTTTCCTTCCTGAGCGTGGGCATCTATCTGCTGAGCCGGGAAAAAGGGAAGGACAAGATATATTCGCTGGGCTTCATGACGGCGATGATAATCATCTTGGTTGATTCTTTCATCCTGCGCCTCGATGGTTCGATCATCATCCTCGGCATACTTATCGGGACGTTGGCACTCGGGATAGTCCTCAGCGAAAGTGACGCCAAAGAAGAACACCTGAGTCTTTCGCTCAAAGCTTCTCCGAAATATGCCCTGGCACTGGCATTCGTTTTTTTGGTGGTCAGTGCGGGTGTGGTTTTCCTCTTCGTCTTTTTGGGCAGGGTTTACGCCGCGGATGTTTTCGCCGGCATGGCGGGCAGGCAGCAGACGATCACGGAAGAGAACTCAGTCGGTGCGGTAGTCAAAGCCATCAACCTATATGACAAAGAAGGCCGGTACTACACGTTCGGCGGACAGCAATATATGGCGCTCGCCAATATCGAGTTCGCCAAAGGTGACAAGGCGGATGCGAATCTTATCGGGCAATATCTGGACAATTCGATCACGTTGGCAGCCAAGGGCAGGGACCTGATGCCCAAGGATGTCACGGCCGTGGAAGCGCTGGCGCAGGCCTATGAGAACAAAGCGGCCTATTCCGGACAATTTTTTGATCAGGCTATCGCGGCATACAATGACGCGTTGGCGCTGGATCCGCACAGTCCGGACATCTATCTGAAACTCGGGCAGCTGAAGGCGAAGCAGGCCGGCTTGGAAAAAGACGAGGCCAAGAAGAAGGATCTGCTTTCCCAAGCGGCGGACATGTTTCAGAAATCCATCGACGAAAAGAGCAATTTCGCCCAAGGGTATTATTATCTCTCGTTGATCCAGGGCCAGACAGGGGATTTGGACAAGGCGATCGAATCGGCCAAGAATGCGGTATCCATCAATCCGCAGGATGCCAGTGCCGTGTTCAATCTGGCGGCTCTCTATCAGAAGAAGGGTGGAGACGACAATTTGAAAGTCGCTGAATATCTATATCTGCAGATATTACAAGTCGCGCCGAACGACGTGAACACGCATCTGGGATTGGGGCTGCTCTATGAAAAGCAGGGCAAGAAAGATCAGGCCGTCGCGCAGTACCAGGCCGTCCTGGATGTCCTGCCTAAGGATTCGACGACCGCGCGCACCCAGGTCCAGGCGCTTATCGATAATGTGAGAAAGGGAATTTCCAATGAAGCGCAGCCATCTCAAGCCAGCGCTGCTAGCACGCCTGGTCTTCCGGATGCCCAGCCTGCAGCTGCGCAATAGGCATATTTTTCCGGCAATCTCACTGTTGGCCACAGCATAAATAACTCAGCCATATTTAGTGGCTGAGTTATTTTATAGACATGTGCCGAAAAATGCCTTGGATAAAGCAAATTTATCGTTGGATTACCCATATTTTACAATCCGTCCATGGGGGCTTGACAGGTTTTCTGTATTTGCTAGAATGATGTCACGTGTAAAATTTGTATTCTTAAGATATACACATCTGAGAAAACTGATTGAAAAACGAATTAAAATCAGCGGGTGAAGTTCGGGACTTGTTTTTTGTTTGTCACCGAAATCCCTCGCAACGAGCGGATTTTTTTGTTGCTTATCGAAATCTTCGATTTCGCTATAAGCAACAAACCCTGTCGAATGACAGGGTGCTGGTTTGAAAAATAATTAGTGCTGAAACATGTTTCACGTTCTTGCGCGAAATTGTTTCCGCAGTAGCAATAGCAACTTAACAATTTTGGTCTTTTCATGATACGTGTGGTATGTCTTGTCAGTGCGGAATGGCATACTGGGCGCAGCCATCATGATTAGTCAATAAGTAGGTCGTCATACATGCTTGCTGCATGTATGGCACAAAAACGATTTCAAAGAGTTTGAAATGTTAGTAAAATAAGCGTTAACGATTCCCGGTAAAACGGGTAAAGTAGGAGTGGTCCTATATAAGTGATTGTTAACTGCTAACCGTTAAATGAAGAAAGGTTACTTAACGTATATGGTGGATGCCTTGACTGAAATAAGCGATGAAGGACGTAGCTGGCTGCGATAATCTTCGGGGAGCTGTTAAGCAAGCTTTGATCCGGAGGTCTCCGAATGGGGCAACCCTTCCGACTCTGTCGGAAATCTTGAACTGAATTCATAGGTTCAAGGAGCGAACCCTGGGAACTGAAACATCTTAGTACCAGGAGGAATATAAAACAATTGTGATTCCGCAAGTAGTGGCGAGCGAACGCGGAAAAGTCTAAACCCTGCCGCAAGGTGGGGTGTTGCGAGGTAATTGGACTCGGTTGAACGGGGCAATTCATGTTCCCTTAGCAAAATCCTTTGGAAAGAGGAACCATAGCGGGTAATAGTCCCGTATGCGAAAAGCGAATGTGTCTTGTGCAATTATCCTCAAGTAGGGCGGGACCGGAGAAATCCCGTTTGAATCTGGGAGCACTACTTCTTCCAAGACTAAATATTATTTCAGATCGATAGTGAACTAGTACCGTGAGGGAAAGGTGAAAAGCATCCCGGTGAGGGAGGTGAAATAGAACTGAAACCATATACTAACGTAGAGTCGGAGCGGTTACTTGTAACCGTGACGGCGTGCTTTTTGCAGAACGAGCCAACGAGTTAATTTTACGCGGCTTGCCTAAGGAGCAAACACTCCGGAGGCGTAGTGAAAGCGAGCCTGAATAGGGCGTTTGTCGCGTGGATTAGACCCGAAGCCGGGCGAGCTACATATGAGCAGGGTGAACCTTGGGTAAAACCAAGGGGAGGCCCGAACCCACTAGCCGTGCAACACTAGGGGATGACTTGTGTGTAGGGGAGAAATTCCAATCGAGCTCGGCAATAGCTGGTTCTCTCCGAAATAGCTTGAGGGCTAGCGTCATGACATTACATCCAAGAGGTAGAGCTACTGGATGAGAATTCGCGGTTCGCCGTAGGATTTTCAACCAAACTCCGAATTCTTGTGATGCGTACCATGGCAGTCAGAATTCCGGCGCTAAGGTCGGAACTCAAAAGGGAAACAGCCCAGATCATTATTTAAGGTCCCTAAATCTATGCTAAGTGGAAAAGGAAGTGAAGTTTCTTAAACATCTAGGAGGTTGGCTTAGAAGCAGCCATCCTTTAAAGAGTGCGTAACAGCTCACTAGACCAGAGACTTTGCGCCGAAAATGTAACGGGGCTAAGCATAGTACCGAAGATATGGACTCCAGTGCATGGCACTGGGAATTTCTAATTTCTAATTTCTAATTTCTAAACAAATCCAAATGACCAAAATCCAAATGTTCAAAACGTTTTGGATTTGGAAAATTTGAATTTAAATATTGTTTAGGATTTAGAGTTTAGGATTTAGGATTTTCCAATGCTGTGCATTGGTTTGGTAGGAGAGTGTTCTATGTGCGATGAAGCTTAAGGGGCGACCCGTGGTGGAGCGCATAGAAGTAAGAATGTTGGC